>CBQWHS010000016.1:0-15933 GCA_967728665.1 uncultured Chryseosolibacter sp.
GATGAAGCTCTTTGTATTTTTTCTGGTCGGATGATTTAATCTTAATTCCATTCACCTCCATAGAATCGCCGTCATCGTCCCAGCGAATGTTATTTATTTCATCACCTTTTTTGATGTAGCCGTCCATCACAAGTTGTTCCCTTAATTCCTTCTCGAAAGCCTTCATCTGTTCTTCCATGACTTTTAAATTCATTTCGAGGTTTTTCATATTCTCCTGTTGATCCGCCATGCTCAATTCCAGATTTCGAAGGCCCTCGATTTGTTGTTCCTGTGCGATTTGCATTTGTTGTCTCGCATTCTCCTGCAATTCCTTCATGTTTTCACTCACGTCACGGGAAATTTCTGCTTGCATTCGTGCCATGTCTGCCATCATTCGCTGCTTCTCTTCTACCGACATTTTCGGATCCATCCGCGTCACAAACTCATCCTCACTAAATTTCTTCTCAAAATCTTCTGCAAGTTCTTTCATCATCTTCTCAAACTCTCTGGTATTGGATTTATAGAAGTCGCCAAATTCTGAACGAAACTTTTCCTCGAAAGCTTGCCCGAACTCTTTCCATTCATTGCCTTGACGCAGTCGCATTCCTGGAAAGGGAACAGAATCGAGTTCAAGTGGAAACATCGGTGGCATTGGCTCGATTGGCGCTTCAAACATTTCAACGTCAAATGGGGCGATGGGCAACGGAAAGTCAACAATCTCAGCCAACTCCATTGGAGGAATCACCGGTTGCCAGTCTTCATCGCTACTGCGTTCAATTGTTTCCTCGTGCGGATTCCCATCCTTATCAAATGTGATTACGGTAGATTTTGAATAACTGCTTACCCGGTTTTTTCTCTTGATTGTATCTGATGCCACACGTTTTTTGTCGCCTTCATACTTTTCTGAATTGATTGTTAACCATGAGGCGCAAATCAGGCCCACCACCAGCAACACAGCGGGAACAACTTTGTCCATGCTCGAATAATTTTTTGTAGAATTTTTCATAATGCGTTTGATTCGATCCAACAATTGATTTTTATTTTCGCCCAGCGTCATTGCGAGCATCGGAGATGAGAGGCGAACTTCCTCAAGGTGAGCCAGCGCCTTTGCATACACCAATGTGTTTTTAGTCGACTCAGTCACAGCATCATCACAACAATACTCACGCTCCCGACGAATAATCCTGGAGATGCTCCACACAAAAGGATTAAAAAAGAAAATCGATTCAACTATCGTCTGAATTAAATTCACAACATAATCATGACGTTTGATGTGTGCTAACTCGTGGATGAAAATTGCTTCAAGTTGTTCAGTCGATAATCCCGAAATCATTCCGACTGGAATAAGAATCATAGGTCTAACAAAACCGATGACCATGGGTGTTTGAATGTGAACAGACTCAGCAACATGAATGATTTTCGAAATACCGATCTGGGTTGCCAATTCATTGATGCGATCAGACCAATCATCAATGATCGTTGCATTCAATTTTAATCTATTTATATACCACCAGCCTGTTACAATGCGAATCATAAATACAATTGATCCGATCGCCCACGCGACAATAATCAGCGGCATCATTTCGGAAATCTGCTGAGCAATCACATCAATCCAACTGACTCTTAAGCCAGTTGATTCAATGGAATGTGTAAACGAATAATTTTGCGTTGTTGCACTATGAGCAACGGTTTGAGAATTCTGTCCAAACAAATACGCAAATGTGCTAATGTTGGCAATCAAAAATAAAATTACCGATGCGCAGCTCATAACATAACGAAGGCGCGCATTTCTTGAAGGAATAAGACGAAGAACAACGATCAGCAAAATGTAAATTGCCAATCCTTGCCAAAGGGAATTCACTAATGTCCAACCTAGCGATTCCATAAAATCCGTGGATTCAAAAACGTTTTTCATTTTTCACCTCCTTCAAGTTGTTCCAAGTATTTTTTGATTTCGTTAATCTCTTCTTTTGAAGATTTTTTATTTCCAAGGGCGCTCATGACGAGTTGCATCGCCGACCCTTGAAATACAGTGTCAATCATTTTGTCAAGCATCTGCTGCTGTGTATTTGCTTGCGATGGAACCGCCATATAAAGATGAAGCTTGCCAGATTTTTGGCGTGTTACCAACCCTTTTTCGTGCATTATTTGCAAAAGTTTGAGGATGGTTGTGTATCCATTCTCCGCCTCTCCTCCCATAACTTCGTGGACATCTTTCACAGCAGAAGCGCCATTTTTCCACAAAATTTGTAGGATTTCAAGCTCTTTTTCGGTTGGTTTTATAGGTGTTGATAGCATATACGAACAATTTCGTAGACAATCTTAACATGATTACGGTTTACATGCAAGATTTGTTACGAAAAAATTCGTATCTAATTAAGAAAAGGCGTTTTTTAATCTTCAGTCTTAATGATTCCTTTCACTAGATTTTTCCATTGAATATTTGAGAACCCAAGAATTGCAGTGACACCAACGACAGCGTTTCTAACCTTATCAATGATGTTATTTGTCTCCGTGTTTGGCTTTTCATTTCGACCATAAACAGCGGCAGAAACTTTTCGACCATGTCGCTCGACTACAAAAGAACTCGTGGCAGAATCTTTAAAAAAATGAGCGGTGTTATTGCCAGGCGTTGTTGGATCTGGTGCTGGCCTGACACGCATCGCTATAATTTCATCCGATCCATTTGGATTACTACGATCTTCGATTGCTTCAATTCTTACCCAATCGTACCCGTTGCTTTCTGTCGGACCAGGCGCGGGCACGTCAATCTTGAAGTAGTCACCAACTTCAGCCGTTCGATTCAACTTATTTCCTTGTTGATTAGTTAGTCTGAACTTGGCAGTAATGGGCGTCGCGTATTCATGCCAATGGTTTACGCTCATCAGTCGGTTGCGACCAATCATAAAAAGCGCCCTAGCGTCATTTTCATCAACGGCGTTAACAGTGTGCTCAATATCTTTCTTGGTACCTTCTTCCTGAGCAGGAATAATTTTCTTCTTCGGATCACGTGATTCCATAGCGCAAGATTTTTGACATTTGAAAAACTTCTGTGCCGTAAAAATTGCAGTGGGTCATTTTGATTTTTACAAGATCCATATCTGTGCAATCGAACGACGGAATTACAAAGTCACGGTTGGAGTTCAGTTCTTTCCCGCTTTAAAGCCGAGGCAAAAATGAAATTCAAACTTTTCCTGTCAAGCAAAATATTTGACGGGCGCTAAAGCGCTTCAGGTGTCAGTGCACTTTAGTCGGAGCAGCTTGTTGTGAAAAAATCCTTGTGCTCGTGGTACTAAAAAAAAGAACGTCCCGCTTCTCACACGGAACGTTCAAACCAAACCCCCTCAAAACCAACACATCTTTATTCGATTAATTGAATAAAGAATCACAAATCTTCAAACCTTAATTACATAACAAGATGGCGTTAGACTTGGTTCTAAAAATGAAGAATTCGTTAACTTATTCGGCACTCAGTAAAAGGTTAGAAGTTTGCTGGGCCGAAAATCATAAACAAATTTATCGGGCAGCATATTCGCGCTAAAAAAAGAAGCCCTGACGCAATGCCAGGGCTCCAAAATCGTTAACTATTTTAATTCAATACTTCAACGTTGTCTACATTCTCAAAGACGAACTCATTTTCATTTTTGACGTCGACAATGATCAACGAATCTTTGTGAACCTTTCCGGCAAGAATTTGCTTAGAAAGTTCATTTAAAATCTCACGCTGTAGTACGCGCTTCAACGGTCTCGCACCATACTGCGGATCATAGCCAAGTTTCGCTAAGCGATCTCGCGCATCATCCGACAGCTCAAGTTTCACGCCAGCCGTATCGAGTCTCTTTCTTATCAGGTCAACCTGGATGTCCACAATCTTCCGAATATCTTTTCTACTTAACGGACGGAACATGATAATCTCATCGATCCTGTTAACAAATTCCGGTCTAACCGTTTTTCGCAACAGATCGGTCACTTGATCTTTCGTTGTTTCGAGAACATCGAAATAATTTTGATCCGTGATCTTTTCAAAATTTTCCTGAATAATTGATGATCCAATATTCGTGGTCATAATCACGATCGTGTTCTTGAAGTTTGCAACACGACCTTTGTTGTCGGTTAATCTTCCATCATCCAATACTTGAAGCAGAATATTGAACACGTCTGGATGAGCTTTTTCAATTTCATCCAGTAGTATAACTGAATATGGTTTTCTCCTCACCGCTTCGGTAAGTTGCCCACCTTCATCATAACCCACATATCCCGGAGGCGCGCCAATTAATCTACTTACACTATGACGCTCCTGGTACTCACTCATGTCAATACGCACCATAGCGTTATCATCATTGAAAAGATAATCCGCCAATGCCTTCGACAATTCTGTTTTACCCACACCTGTAGTTCCCATGAAAATAAATGAACCAATCGGACGCTTCGGATCTTGCAATCCCGCACGACTTCTCCTCACAGCATCACTCAAGCTTGTGATTGCTTCTTCCTGTCCTGCTACTCGTTTACTGAGTTCAGCCTCGAGGTGCAACAATTTTTCACGCTCACTTTGCAACATCTTTGAAACAGGGATGCCAGTCCATTTCGCAACAACTTCGGCAATGTCCTCGCTATCCACTTCTTCTTTCAAAAGAGAATGTTCGCCTTGCATTTCCTTCATCTTCAACTGCAGGTCATTCAAACGTTTCTCAGCTTGAGTAATTTTTCCATAACGAATCTCAGCAACACGTCCATAGTCGCCACTCTTTTCAGCTTGCTCAGCCTCAAATTTCAACTTGTCCATGTTTTCTTTTTCGCGCTGGATGCCATGAACAACTTCTTTTTCACTTTCCCATTTTGCTTTAAGAGAATTCCGTTGTTCACTTAGCTCAGCTATATCCTTTGTAAGAATCGTTTCCTTGTCTTTGTTCTTTTCTCTGCGAATAGCTTCACGCTCAATTTCAAGTTGCATGATCCGCCTATTCAACTCATCCAATTCTTCCGGCAATGAATCCATCTCAAGCCGAAGTTTCGAAGCTGCTTCATCCATTAAGTCAATTGCTTTGTCTGGAAGGAAACGGTCTGAAATATACCGACTCGATAATTCCACGGCAGAAATTACTGCATCATCCTTAATACGAACACCATGATGTAACTCGTACTTGTCTTTGATGCCACGCAAAATAGAAATGGAATCTTCCACCGAGGGCTCATCAACCATGACCGACTGGAATCTGCGCTCCAACGCTTTATCCTTCTCAATATATTTTTGATACTCTTTTAAAGTTGTTGCACCAATTGCGTGGAGTTCGCCACGAGCAAGGGCCGGCTTCAATAAGTTTGCTGCGTCCATTGCTCCTTCTCCACCGCCACCTGCGCCAATCAAAGTGTGGATCTCATCAATAAACAGGATGATCTGTCCATTGGCATCCGTCACTTCTTTAATAACAGATTTCAATCGCTCTTCGAATTCACCTTTGTATTTCGCACCTGCGACAAGCAAGCCCATGTCCAGTGACACAAGAATTTTATCCTTAAGGTTTTCTGGCACGTCACCATTCACAATCCGTTGTGCAAGTCCTTCAACAATAGCCGTCTTACCAACCCCTGGTTCGCCTAAAAGAATCGGATTGTTTTTCGTTCTTCTCGACAGAATTTGAAGCACGCGTCTGATTTCTTCATCGCGGCCGATAACCGGATCAATCTTTCCTTTCTTGGCAAGGTCATTGAGATTTTTTGAATAGCGCTCAAGCGATTTATATTTCGCCTCCGCATTTTGGTCAGTCACTGTCGATCCACCGCGCAACTCTTTTATTGCTTTAATTAAACCTGCACGTTCAAAGCCAGTGTCCTTCATCACTGACGACACTTTGTCTTTGGTAGCGAGCAAGGCGACAAGCAAATGCTCTACTGCGATATATTCATCTTTGAATTCGCGTAATTCTTTTTCAGCTTGTTGCAATAGTGTGTTCGATGCAGATGAAAGATACGGTTGTTGTCCTGTTACGCGAGGATAACCATGTATGATTTCGGCAAGCTTAGTATCGAGTACTGTTTTATTTACATTGAGCTTTTTAATAAGATATGTAATTACATTCTCATCAGTTTCAAGCAGAGCCTTCAATACGTGGCCAGGCTCAATGGCTTGCTGTTGGTTGCCCATAGCAATCTCAGCTGCTTTTTGTAAAGCCTCTTGTGATTTGATTGTAAATTTTTCGAAGTTCATAATCTAAAGGTCTCAGTCTTCGGTTATCAAATCACAATCCATTGATATTAATTAAACGGATTGTGAATTTTTGGCATTTAAATAATAGTTTTAGAATGAGAATGTGGCCAAATTGGCTTAAGGCATGTCAAAAAGAACCGTTTCACATACATTTTTACCAGAGGCCCGGCTCATTGAAGCTTCGTGGGAAGTTTGCAATCAGGTTGGAGGAATTTACACTGTTATCAGATCAAAAGTTCCTGCTGCCATGGACTATTGGGGTGCAGGAAGATATTGTCTCGTGGGGCCGTATATCCACAAAAATATTGGAGCAGAATTGGAACCACTTGATGATGTCCAGGATATTTTTGGGCTTGCGGCATCAGCGTTGAAGAAAAGAGGCTATCATGTGCAATACGCAGAATGGCTGGTGACGGGAAAGCCTCGCGTGGTATTACTCAATCCAAATGTGATTGAGGAGAAAGCACTTAACGTTGTAAAGTATCTCCTTTGGAAAAATCATGGCATCAGCATTCCTCCTAAAGATGAGTTGATCAACCAGGTTGTTGCATTCGGATATCTCACGAAGTTATTCATCGACGAAGTTGTAAAATTAACTGGCGAAGGAAAGCTAGTTGCACATTTTCACGAATGGATGGCGGGACTCCCGATTCTTGATATCAAGCGAGAGAAATTGCCAGTGAAAACCGTTTTTACCACGCACGCAACACAACTCGGCCGACACCTCGCGATTAATTCGCCTTCCTTTTATGCACACCTTCCTTTTTTTAATTGGGAAGAAGAAGCAAAACGATTTGGAATCGAAACGGAAACGAAGATTGAATACGGTTGTGCACAATCAAGTGATTTTTTTACAACCGTAAGCGAAGTGACCGCGCGTGAATGCAAACATTTATTAAAAAGAAAACCGGACGCGATCTTACCAAACGGATTAAACATCCAACGCTTCGAGACGTTGTATGAATTTCAGAATCTTCACTCTCAATTTAAAGAGCAGATTCATCGTTTCGTCATGGGACATTTCTTTCCGACATACTCCTTCGACCTGGAGAAAACGGTATATTTTTTTACATCCGGAAGGTTCGAGTACAAAAATAAAGGCTTTGATTTAACACTGGAGGCGTTAGCATATCTGAACGAACGACTCAAGCAAGAGAAAGCCGATGTCACAGTCGTGATGTTTTTTGTCAGCAAGCGCAACTTCACCAACATTCAACCTGAAGTTCTTCACTCCCGTGCCGTGCTTGAGGAAATCCGCCAGACCTGTGATGCCATTCAAATGCAAATCGGAAAGAAACTTTTCCATGAAAGCACGAAGAGAGAAGATCACCGTCTTCCAGACCTAAACGAATTTGTGGATGAGTATTGGAAGTTGAGATATCGCAGAACAATACAATCATGGCAAACGGCCAAAATGCCATTGCCGGTAACACACAAACTTGAGGATGAAGCCAACGATGAAATTCTCACCTTCATTAACAAGCGAAAAATGCTAAACTTCAAAGAAGATCGTGTGAAGATTGTGTATCATCCGGATTTTATCACATCGACGAATCCATTATTCGGAATGGATTATATCGAATTTGTACGTGGATGCAATCTTGGAATTTTCCCTAGCTACTATGAACCCTGGGGCTATACACCACTCGAATGCATGGCTTGCGGAATTCCTTCCGTCACCAGCGACTTATCAGGTTTTGGCGATTATCTCATGAGACATTTTCCAGATCATGAAAAGCATGGTATGTATGTGGTGGAGCGAGGGAAGCGTACTTTCGATTGGAGTGCTAAACAACTTGCCGGTTTCATGCATAAGTTTTTATACCAATCGCGGAAGGATCGGATCATGCAGCGTAACAATGTGGAAAATTATTCATCCTCTTTTGATTGGAAAAATTTACTAGAGCACTATAACGGAATTTACAAGAAAGCCGGAGCCTAAGATTTTTTCTTCAAGTTACAGCCGACCGGGCGGATCTCCGATGTCTCAATCTTTTGGTTTGTCAACATAATGTCTATTGCATCACGCAAGTAACTGTGACGCACATCTGCTTCCACCTGTGCATTATCATCAATCGCTCCCCGATAGACCACATTGAATTTTCCGTTATTATTCTTCAACAAAAATGCCTCGGGGCTTTTACGTGCATCGAGATTTGTCATCAATACCTGGTCTTTATCGGCGAGATATGGAAACGAAAAATTTAACTGTTGCGCTTTCTTCTGCATGTTCTCTTTTGAGTCTGCGGGATCAGCATTGGAATTAACGAGCAATACCGGAACCTTATCTTGATAAGTTTGTGCCAGTTTTGTTATGCGACTTCTATAATAGTCATCATATGGACATGAGTTTGTGCTGAAAATAATAATCAATCCGGCACACGAAGGATATGATGATGGCGAAACCGCCTGATTGTTCATAACATTCACGAGGCTAAAATCTGAAATTTGCTGAGCCATTGCGTTCGCCGCGATGCTGAAACAAACCAGTGACAAAATTCTTTTCATAATCTATTTACTTAAAACAACGACAAAGCTTTCATGAACGAAATATTGTAAAGGTATTGCCGTTTCAGTTTTATGGACAATAATTCGGCCAATTAATTCTCCTTCTTTTTTTATAGAAAATGGAGCGATTACGAGGTTTTCTGCAAAGGTAAGGTCCTTTTTTCCGTGAATTTTTACGAGGGCTTCTTTTGCGCACCAGTAAATGCAATGCTTCGTCAGATCATTCCCAGCATCCATTAATTCTTCTCGCGACATCACTCGCGGAGCAACCCGGAGTAATTTTTCCTTAGGCTGTTCAAGATCTATACCAACGTTTCGTGTCCGATCAATAACTGCAGCAACATAGGGATAAGAATGCGTGAGTGAAATTTGAAAATCATAACCAACAAGGAATGGTTTTCCAAAATCATCCTTCGTCAAACCTTTATAAAGAAGATTCCATTGACCCAACAAATTTTGCAGTAACACTCTGGCTGCGAGAAATTCAAGTCGTTTATTACTGTTGGTGAGCGTAGTGGGAACAGTTTCTTCCTGTGCAAGTCTCTCCAGCATTGTATGCTCATCTTCAACAATCTTTGTAAACGCCCACGCGAACGATTTTTCCATAACTTTCGGAAATTTATGAAAGTAAATCGATTACACAGTCTGAAGGGTCATCGCGATGCGATCTATGCTTTGCAACCTTCGCCCGTTGATTCAAAATTTTTTTCAGCTGGAGGCGATGGAATGGTTGTGCTATGGGACCAGCAATCACCAGAAGATGGCGAAGTAATTGCAAAACTTCCAAACTCAGTGTACAGTTTGCATTTTCACACACCCTCAGGTTTGCTGATTGCCGGACAAAATTTTGAAGGTATTCACGTTCTTGACTGGACTAGTAAGAAAGAGGTAGCGTCGTTACAATTGACGAAAGCAGCGATCTTTGATATTCAATCTGTCGGCAACGCTTTGTTGGTTTCTACTGGCGATGGCGCTGTCCACCTGATCAACCTGGATACGATGACAAAAATCTCGACACAGGTGAGAAGTGAAAAGAGTGCGCGCACCATTGCCATCAATCGCTCAAGCGGTGATATCGCCGTAGGATATAGTGATTACTACATTCGCGTTTTCGATTCAACACTTAGTTTGAAAAAAGAATGGCAAGCGCATACTAACTCTGTATTCACCCTGCGTTATACTCCGGATGACCGATTTTTAATTAGCGGGTCTCGCGATGCGCGGTTAAAGGTTTGGGATTTGCAAGCGGACTACAGTCAGGCTGCTGAGGTGGTGGCTCACATGTATGCAATAAATTACCTTGAATTTAGCCCTGATGGCAAACATTTTGTAACTTGTAGCATGGATAAGTCCATTAAAGTGTGGCTGTCCGATGAACTGAGGCTATTGAAAGTAATTGACAAAGCCAGGCATGCCGGGCATGGCACTTCAGTAAATAAACTTTTATGGACTGGTTATCGTAATCAGTTGGTGAGTGCCAGCGATGACCGCACAATTTCTTTATGGGAAATTATTTTTTAAACTGTTGATATATGAAAATCACACCACTCGAAATAAGGCAGAAAACCTTTGAGAAGAATTTCAGGGGTTATGAAAAGGACGAAGTCCATGCATTTTTATTTACGCTTTCGCAGGAATGGGAACGCGCGATGGATGAGAATAAAGAGCTGCGAATAAAACTTGAGACAACGGAACGTGAAGTAAGCAAACTTCGTGAAGTTGAAAGTTCATTATTTAAGACATTAAAGACTGCCGAAGACACTGGCGCCAGTGTTATTGATCAGGCGAGAAAAACGGCAGAGCTTCACCTTCGTGAATCGCAGATGAATGCTGACGCGATGATAAACGAAGCAAAGACCCGCGCCAAGAACACAATCGAAGAGGCAGAATCACGAGCCAAAGATGTAATTGGCGACATGGAAGATCGCCTGAAAAATCTCATCGACAATTATAAAAAACTGGAAACATCACGTGAAGATCTTGTCAACGATCTCAGACGTATGGCTAATGATATTATGGATCGCGTGGAGAAATTCAAAGTTACGGCCAAAGATTTTGATGCGGACAAACATCTGAACGTCGTGAAGCGGGACGCAAAAAGACTAGTGTTTCCAAATATGGAAGTTGATCGTTCAATGAAAGCTGAAGCTAAACCGCTGCCGAAACTCGAACCTGAGCCAGTGTTGGAACCGCAGATCTTCGAGGCACAGGCTCCTGCAAAAAAAGCTCCGAAGTCATTTTTCGATGACATCCAATAATAACGTTTCACCTGGGTTTTATCATTTGTGAACGCAATATTGAATGCCGACATAGTTAACCTTGAATCATCGACTTCAATATTATAATCCTATATCATGACGGGACGAGTTTCATTGGAAGGTTTGGAGTTTCATGCGTATCATGGTGTCTATCCGCATGAGCGTGAATCCGGAAATTGGTTTGAAGTTGACATCTCTGTAGAAACCGATTTTAGCACAGGCGCCAATCGAGACGAGCTCGAAGGCACCGTTAATTACGAAACACTTTTTCAAATCATAAAATTGGAAATGGAGCAGCCCTCGAAGTTACTCGAGACAGTTGCCGAAAAAGTTGTTGCAGATGTGTTGAAGGAATTGCCGGCGGTGTTGGAAGTGCAGCTAAAAATTTCCAAAATCAATCCGCCTATCGGAGGCAAGTGTCGGAAAGCTTCCGTGAGTATTATTAGAAAACGTATTTAAGATTTTCTTGGCGAGGTGAGTTATGATTTGACTGGTGTTGAAAATTCAACATCGCTGTCACCCTTTAATCATAAATCACATGCGTTGGTTCCTCGTATTGATAGTCATGTCTTCATTCCAACAAAATAATTCCTTCAAAACATCACAACTCAAAAATGCACGAGTAAAATCGGCTTACGCAGAAAAAGAACTTGTTGTCAAACACATGTTTGCTGATAAAAAATTGTCGTATGAAAAATACCAGATTTTCATCCGCGCTTTTAAGAAGGAAAAAACAATCGAGATTTGGGTGATGCCTAAGGGCACATCAACATTTGTCCTTTTGACGACGTATCCATTTTGCGCCAGCTCTGGTGTGCTCGGGCCAAAACGAAAAGAGGGCGATTTTCAAATTCCCGAAGGAGTCTATCACATCAATCATTTCAATCCGCTCAGTGATTTTCATTTATCATTAGGTGTCAGTTATCCAAACTCTTCTGACAAAATACTGAGCGATCCTAAATCACCAGGTGGAGCAATTTATGTTCATGGAAATTGTGTTACCGTTGGATGCATTCCCATCACGGACGACAAAATTAAAGAACTCTATGTAATGGCAGTGGAGGCGCGAAACTCAGGGCAAGAAAAAATTCCGATTCATATTTTTCCGACACGTCTTTCTACTGAAAGCTATACCAGTCTTCAAACAGACTATGCGGGATCTCCATCTTTAATTAAGTTCTGGGAAAACTTGATGCCCGTCTACCAATCGTTTGAACGAACCAAAACGCTTGCCGAAGTTTCTGTAGACAAGCAAGGACGTTACAGCATTAACTCTGCATTTTAAGTTTACTTCGGAAAGAAATCTGCTACAACAACTCTAACCCCAATCCAGGTTTTTCTGAACATGACATGTAACCATCCTTTAAAATAAAACCACCGGTTACAACATCCTTACCTAAATCTAGGCTACCATCAAGATCAATATATTTGGTATTGGTACAGGCAAAAGCCGCGTGTAACGCAGCCGTGATGCTCACTGCACTTTCGTCATTACAACCCCAGAACAAATCAACGCCACCTTGCAAAGCAATATCGGCGATTTTCAGGCCCTGACTTACTCCTCCGCATTTCATCAATTTAATATTGAAAATAGCTGAAGCGCTCGGAGGCTTGATCAATTCAAAGGCATCCCTTGGGGAAATTAACGATTCGTCTGCCGCAATTTTCATTTTGATTTCGTCTGGCAGACTTTTCATTTCCGCTACCGATTTTGCGGGCAGGGGTTGTTCGATCAATTCAATATTTAAAGACTGTGTTCGCTTGAAAAAGCCTATGGTCTGTGCAACGTCGTATCCCTGGTTCGCATCAATTCTAATGACAACGTCATAACCAAAATGCTCGCGAAGTTTTACAAGTCGTTCAATATCTTCAGCCAGATCCTTACCCAGCTTCACCTTCAAAACCTTAAAACCATTCTTAATGTATTCGCGAGCTTCTTTAATTGTTTCCTCCACATTTTTAATTCCAATAGTATTTGAAGTTGCGAGTATTTTGATTTTCTGACCAAGAAACTTCACCAGTGGGATGCCGAGGTATTTTGAAAAGGTATCGTACAAAGCAATATCCAATGCGGCACGTGCAGCAGGATTTTTTGGAAATTTTTGTTGAACCTCAAAAACAAGCTGATAAAATTCACGTATGTCGCGGCCATGGAGAAACTCAAGATTCTTTTCAACCAGCGCAGCAATGGTTTGATTGATATTTTCTCCAACAACATATTCACTCGGATTACCAGAACCGATTCCGGTAATACCATTATCCAATGTTATCTGAACAAAAACATTTCTAACCTCATCGACAGTTTTAAAGGCGATGGTGTACGGCTTCGTGTTTCCGAGGTCTGCGTTCCAGACTTTAATGCTTTTGATTTTCATTGTTAGGGAGTGCTTATTGGATTGACGCTCTCTCGAAGTGTTCCAGTCACTTATCTATCTTCTCTTTTGCGAGCGGGAGTCAATCACTTTTAAACTTACTACGTTGATCGTACAATTAAATTTTAACCGTAGCCTTCTTAATCATTGCTTCAAATACGGGAACCAACTGATCAACACCATCCTCCAATGGAAGAATAACCGGTATGCCCAGCTTCTGCTCATATTCCTTAGCGTAATCACGCGCTTGTTGCTCCGTCATCTTTGCCGTGTTGAGCGTCACTGCTACGGTTGGCGCACCGTAAATTTTGATTAACGCAATTTCATCTTTTGGATCCGGTATATAGGCCGGATAATATTCCATGTCTTTGTATTGTTTGCGTGGCGGATTTGTTTGCAGCACAACACCATCGGCATCTGCCGATACAATCCACTCGGCACCTGCAGGTCCGCTTGGATTTCGCAATGATGATTGACCTTCAATAAAAAT
Organism: uncultured Chryseosolibacter sp.; assembly: GCA_967728665.1. Taxonomy (GTDB): domain Bacteria; phylum Bacteroidota; class Bacteroidia; order Cytophagales; family Cyclobacteriaceae; genus Chryseosolibacter. Next base: position 13,816 of record CBQWHS010000016.1, read on the forward strand.
AATATCAGGCTTGGCCTCGTGAAAACATGTTACAACTGCGTGCTCCATTTCTCCAGAGATAAAATCGTTTAAGGTTGAGTCGAACACAAATCCATATTTCGCTCCTTGCATCCAACCAGTCTGTCCAGTATAAATCATCTCCGCCTTAAATCCAGCCTTACGCATCGCCTCCACAAGAAAACGTGTCGTTGTACGTTTGCCCATGGAACAATCTGTTCCCAGCACAGCAATCTTCGGACATTTTACTTCTTTAATTTTTCCGGTCCAGAAATGGAGGTCTTTAACTTTTTTCGGTTTCCGAACATCGATAATTTCAAGTCCTTTTTTTTCAGCGATGGAAGCCAACTCCGGAATGTCAGAAACATATTCATGAAGGCCGTTAACCAAACTGAAGCCACTCTCTAACGCTTCTTTTAAAATCGAACGCAAACTTTCCGGAATTACACCACCTTTAGTCGCTACTCCAACAATCGCGTACTTGGCACCTTCACTGGGTTGTGTCAAAAAATCTTTGATGGTTGCATAGATTGGAAGGTTTCGCTTCCTGCCATCTAACACTTCTCCTGCATCTTTCCCTGCGTTTTTCTGATCGATAATTCCAACAATTTTGAAACGGTCTGTGCCCCTGATAAGCCCATGCGCAGTTTTTGCACTGATCGTGTCGAGCAAACCCCCTGTAATAACGATAGCGTTTGACATAATTAAATTTTTGAAAGGCCCGAAATTCGGATAATAATGCGAGTTTTCAAATCTTGAAATGTTCACCAGGAGCAAAATTGGTCTGATGAATTAACGTAAATCTTTTCCCCTATCTGGCTTAATTTTTGGTAATTTTAATAAAAGGAAAGTCGTATGAAAACTACGTTTTTTTCATTGGTTTTTTTAAGTGTTACAAGTTTGGGCCTCAGTCAGTCCATCATTGGCGAATGGCAACTTGTGAAGGAAAGTAATTGCATGGAAGAAAATCTTCCCGTAACTACAGCCGATACAAATGCGATGGTAAAAGAGATGAAAACCATGACTCCTCCAACTCGCCAGGTAGTCACCTTCAAAGAAAAAATGAACGGTGAAGAATCCACCCGCATCCTAACACGAAAAAAAACAACGAATAACAAATCATTCATGTATCGGTTTGACGGAGAATCGCTCGTGATTCTCGATAAAAAATCACACACGATCAGCGAAAGTTTTATGGTTGATAAGTTCTCTACAGATTCCCTGATTGTTTCAAATGCTTCGCGACCCTGCGAAGTGAGAATTTTTAAAAGAATTAAGTAACAACCGTATTTGCCAGCGCAGGAAAATCATTAATCCGCAAAATTCACCGCCACTAAATTTTTAATCATACAATCCCATTCTTTGTTCTTACCTTTGTTTGATGCTCCAAACGACTGTAAAAAAAGATATCAGAAAACTTAAGCTTGAGGAGCTGAAACAGTTTTTCATTGAGCATGGTGAAAAACCTTTTAGAGCTCAACAGGTGTTCGAATGGTTATGGAAAAAATCGGTGAAGGATTTTGACGACATGACCAATTTGTCGCTTAACGTTCGCGACCTTTTAAAAAACCACTTTGCAATCAATTTCGTAAAAGTGGATAAAATGCAGCAAAGCGCTGATGGCACCATCAAGAATGCTGTGATGCTTCATGATGGCCTCATCGTGGAGTCCGTATTGATACCGACAGATAAACGAATTACGGCCTGTGTTTCTTCGCAGGTTGGTTGCAGCCTCGACTGCAAGTTTTGCGCAACGGCGCGGCTTAAACGAATGCGCAATCTTAATCCCGATGAGATCTATGATCAGGTTGTCGCGATAAAAGAACAAAGCGAACTTTATTTTGGACGCCCTCTTACCAATATTGTTTTCATGGGAATGGGCGAGCCGCTTCTCAATTACGCCAACGTTATTGCAGCCATCGAAAAAATTACGTCGCAACAAGGTTTGAACATGGCGTCAAAACGTCTGACTGTTTCGACAGTCGGCATTGCCAAGATGATTATAAAAATGGCGGATGACGGTGTGAAATTTAATCTTGCAGTTTCGCTGCACTCGGCATTGAATGAAGTGCGCTCTTCGATCATGCCCATCAATGATTCGAATTCGCTTGAGGAATTAGC
>CBQWHS010000017.1:0-15905 GCA_967728665.1 uncultured Chryseosolibacter sp.
GGTTCGGGCGGGGTGGGAACGTTCGCAATCCAGCTAGCCAAGCATCTCGGCGCGACGGTGGCGACGACCGCCGGCGCCGCGAACCTGGATCTGGTGAGGAGCCTCGGCGCCGATGTCGTCATCGATTACAAGCAGGACGATTTCGAGAAAGTCCTCAGCGGCTACGACGTCGTCCTGAACAGCCTGGGCAAGGAGGTGCTGGAGAAGTCGTTGGGGGTGCTGAAACCCGGCGGGATTTTGAGAGTTGTCACCCCAGATTTAGAGAACATCGCTTCTGAGTATTTAAAAAAACTTGAGTTAGCCGTAGCAGATAATTCAGATATTAATCGCGCGAACTACGAATGGATTTTGCTTGAGCTATTCGATCAAACCGTTCGAAACCAGAGAGGAGGTCAGATGTCTGTTTTTTTAGCAGGTGAAACTGATGAACATGTAAAATATGCCGTGGATCGAATTGGGTTCGTGGGCACATCACATCGAAAAAAAACAAACAGCTCGATCTCAATCCCGTCATTTTTTGACAGGGCGAAAAATAAAGTATCAAACCTTCCTCAAAAGCTGCGAAGACGTTTTCTTCAAGCCATGTTGACTAAAGACGAATTAAAAAAACTGTCAATCGGCGAGTTTAGGCTAGGTGGCGAAATTCATTACTGGCTATATGATAGATATTCATTGAAGCAATTGTTGGAAATGCATGGATTCGGGAGCATCACTTTGATGACGCCTTTTACGAGCTCAATAAAAGATTGGGATTTTTTTCAACTCGATGTAAAAAACGGAGCACCGTTCGATCCCACTTCATTGTTTATGGAGGCAATTAAAAAATGAAAAGCTTCGCGCAAAAAATTTACAGATTCGTTGTAAGCAAAATTGCGAAGGACAACCGTGAGTTTAAAACTCAGATTTCGCGAAGAAAGAGGTGGCTGGGAAATATGAACGCAGGCTTCTTTGTTTCACCGAGCTTCATTCACAACGACAGCATCGTATATTCGTTTGGTGTCGGAGAAGATATATCTTTTGATGAACAGTTAATCGCAATTTTCGGCTGCAAAGTGTTTGCTTTTGATCCCACTCCTAAGTCTATCAGTTTTGTAAAATCAAGAGATTTACATCCGAACTTTGTCTTCAATCCATATGGTATTATGGAATATGATGGGAATATGTCTTTTTTTTTACCTGAAAATAATAACTACGTCAGTGGCTCTTCTGTGAACCATTGGGGTTATTCTGAGCTCGAAAAACCTCCTATTACGGTTCCGGTCAAACGGCTACAAACTATAATGAGTGAATTAAACCACTCAAGAATTGACTTGTTAAAAATGGACATTGAAGGGTCAGAGTATTCGGTTTTGGAGGACATTATAAACAGTTCAATTGACGTGAAGCAAATTTCAGTGGAATTTCATCACCGATTTAACGGTATTGGACTTGAAAAAACGAAAGCAATAATTAACAAGCTAAATGAAGCAGGTTTTAAAATTTTTGCAATTTCCGAATCCCAAGAAGAGTTTTCGTTTTTAAAAACTTGATGCCCTTTTCAAGGTAGTAAAGGCTCCGTTTTTTGTAGTAATAGAAGAACCACTGAAGTTGGGATTGATGTGAGTATTTTTTATAGAAACGACTAAGGGACTGATGTCCTTGCGGAGAAATAACGAGGGGAATTTTTTTAATGTCACCAGTCAAATTATTTAAAGACTTCCAGTGGAAGATATCGCTATCACCACTATGAATTCCACTCCCGTCATTTCCTATATTCTGTACATATGACCAATTGGGGTGAAGACATAAGCCTTTACTTAAGAAGACGCTAGCATACCATTTAACCGCCCAAGTGTTTAGCTCTCCAGAAATATTTCTTTTCAATTGATTAGCATAGTCCCCGTGTTCGAAGTTAAATTGAATAACCAAATGTTCGTCTCGAGTGATTTCTTGATATAGCTTATCGGCATTGCTATTAAAAGTTAACCAAGATCTTTTCCAAGTGGCCCAGCCCCAGCAAGTAGGAACCTGCAAAAAAAATGTTGACGGAAGGCGTTTGTAATTGCGCACTGGAAACCAGTAGCCTGATATCGCCATTACCTGCTCGCTATCGTCGTAAATCTCTAAAGAGCGGTTCATAAAAGAAAGAAATTGCGGTGAGGTTACAATATCGTCTTCAAGGACTATGACTTTTCCATGTCTATTGACAACCTCACTTACACCAAGTACGATTGACTTCGCAAGGCCAATATTTATATCACTTTTTTTTATTCTAACTTCTTTACACCATTCAATTTCCTTTAATAATTCATGAACCTGTGAAATTTTAATTAATTCTTCGGCATTAGCATTTTCTTTCGGCCCATCTGCAAAAATGTAAAGAATCGATTCTTTCGCTAAGGGGTTTTTAGATAATGCACTTAAGGTCTGGCGGGTATGCCATGGTCTATTGTAAACGAATAAGACGATCGGAGCTAATTCCATTAGTTAGCCATTTTTTTTCCACCACATAAAGTGGACACTTCCCCAAAACTGCCACGCGTCAGTCCATTGTGGACTTTCAGTTTTGATAAATTTTTCAAAATTATTTTTCAAGTATCTACCATCAAAAATTGTTTCGCTTTGATAGTCCGAAGAACTCATAATATCCAACATCCAATCTTTCAATTCGCTTTTATACCAATTTACAATGGGAGCATTAAATCCGATTTTTACTTTATCGAGGCGGATTGAATCCGGTACAACGCCTTGCATGGCTTCGCGTAAAACACGTTTTGTAAAGCCGTTGCCAATCTTCGATTTTATAGGCAGTGAAAATAGATATTCAACTATCCTATAGTCCATGAAAGGCATTCTGCATTCAACACCATGCGCCATCGAACAGCGGTCGTACTGCTGGAGAATTCCCGGCAAAGGGCTAACAAAAAATTCTTGATAAAATTCTTCATCAAGGCTATTTGATCTGAATGGATGCGTATAAATAGATTTTGATTGTCGTCCCAATAAAAGTGAGATGGGCCTCTTTACTTCATTCTTAAGCGTTTCAATTACAGCTTTCTTTGCCATTTGTCGTGAACTAAACTGTTCAGTTTCCCCTTGCTCTTTATAAATGTTGTAAATGTCTCTAATATAGCCAGGCTTCAAAGTTCTGAATGCATACTTAACAGCGGAAGCAATAGGACGGTATCCTCCCATCATTTCATCCGGCCCCTGGCCATCCAGAGTAACTTTGATTCCTGTAGATCGAATAAATTGATAAAGTTTCCAGATGGGAAAAAATGCTGCTCCATGCATGGGGCCATCACAATCTTTCATTGCCAGCTCAAGTTCTGAAATTGATGGCGGCAACACTGCAATAATGCTTAAGTCAGATTTCAATTTTGTGGCAAGCGCTCTTGCCTTGGCCGATTCATCGATGGGAGTGTTTGGGAAGGATGCGCAGAAACTTTTATGTGTGTAATTTCCTTCCTCGCTATTTATCAATGATGTTATCGAACTACTGTCTATTCCTCCGCTAAGGCATGTTCCTATCGGTACATCACTTCGTAGTCTTATTTTGCATGCATCTTTCAGTAAAACGTTAAGGTATTCCGCCTGCTCTTTAAAGTCATTCGGCACTGATTGTTCACGGAGCCCATACCACTTTCCTACATTTAGTGACTTTCCGTCTGTTTCAACCCAACTTCCTGCCGGTAAAATGAAAACATTTTTTAGCCATGTTTTTTCTCCTCCATGCCAGTCAAACCTGCCTTGAACAATGCCTTTTAGCACACTTTCTTCCAAGGGATGGGTTTTTCCCAGGATGAGATGAATCGCTTTTATTTCCGAGGCAAAAATTAACTGCGACCCAGCTTTGAAATAATAAAGTGGTTTAACTCCATATCTATCTCGTGATGCAAAAAGTGTTTTAGTCCTTTTATTGAAAACAGCAAATGCCCACATTCCATTGAAACGTTCAAGGCAGGCTTTGCCCCAGTGATGAAATGCTTTGAGTAGGACCTCTGAATCGCTTGTCGTATAAAAGTCATATCCAGCTTTTTTTAAATCTTCTCGTACTTCGAGATAATTGTATATCTCGCCGTTAAAAACCAGCGACATGTCATCAAAATGCATGGGCTGACTGCCAGCTTTGCTGAGGTCAAGAATCGAAAGTCTGCGATGTCCTAACTGGATAAAGTGTTCATCCTGAAAAAACCCTTCTCCATCTGGGCCCCGATGGTCAAGCGCTTTGAGTCCTTTCTTAAATTTAAATTCATCGATTGAAGGCAAGGCGCCAATGATTCCGCACATAATCGAGTAGCGTTTACAGGCATATGAAGTTCTTATGCCTAGACCTTAAAGCTAAGGCTAATTTATTTTTGCTAAATAAAAATCTTTATTCGATTCTTCGTAAGAACTATCCACGAGCTAATAGTTTGTAAATGTTATCGTACTGGATTATTCCATAGTCCAATGACATTCTCAGCAAGGACCTTTGCGCAGTGAGAAGGCCGATTGAAAACAATAGGGAATATGAGTGTATGAAAAGTCATTACAGACAATCAAACTCAAAGTTAGTTTAAGTATTCAATAATTTAAAAGATAGTTGTTGACGAGTAAGAATTCAGCAAACTCTGAACAAGTGAAGGTCCAGTTTCATTTTCAATTGTTTTAAAGCGATTTTGCCAACTAATCCTAAAATGCACCGTTTTGAATTTACTAGTTTTTCTAAATAAAGGCGTTTTTCGCTCTCCAAAAACTGCATCGATTATTTTAATGCTATTTTTTGGGGCTATTGCCTGGATAAATCCTTCAAGTTTTCTGTGGCGCGATGAGTGGACTTATCTTCTCTACTATCATGAGAATAACTTTCAACTCTTCAATGGCAACTTCTCGTTTGACGTGAAACCCTTGTTTCATTATATCTTATACTTTCAGTTCAACGCATTTACAAACCACTTTGCTTACTATCAACTGTTAAACGCATTGCTGTTGATTGCGTGCGGCCTGCTGTTTTGGAAAATTGCATTGAGATTTCAAGTTAGCCTCATTGTTGCCTTGGTGATGGCACTATTTTACATGCTGCATCCGGTTAATTTTGTTAATGCCTTTTGGATTTTTCAGCAATGTGAACTTCTTCACCTCACACTACTTTTGATTTCAATATTATCTTTTCTAACCTATCTTCAATCTCCAAAGCCACTATTGCTTTTGGGCTATGGAACGTCGTTGGCATTGCAGAATTTTTTCTTTCCGAATGGTACATTTTATTCACTTTTCTTCCTGCTGTTGTTAGTTATAGACCACTTTTTATGTAAAGTTTCGAGCGAAAGGAAATTTGATTTAAAAATTGTTTTGGCGACAGTTTTGGTGTTTGCGCTTCATCTTTGCCATGCCTTCTATATTAAATCGAAAATGGATCCGAATTACGGACTTGTTTCTAATCTATCAGCCAAAGTGGAATTCTTCTTCACATTTTTTGTAAACACATTGCTCCGAGTTTTTATACCGAACTTGAAACCACTAAATTTTATTTACAACGTTTTGATCACAGTCGTTTTTTTTGTGATGATCATTATCTCCTGGAATAAACTTGACTTGAAATTGAAACGACTTCTCACGTTTGGAGTACTCGGATGGCTCTCTGCGTCCCTAACACTTTCCTTGACACGATCTGATGCTAAAATAATCCTTTACTACTATACCACTCTTGCACTTCCTTTTTCAATCATCGTGTTGATGGTCTTTGTTGAACACCTAAAGTTGTTAAATAAACGTTCTGTCAGATTCGCAATATTTATTTCAATTGGGGTTTTCCTTTTTCTTGACCTACATGGGAAACGCATCTTTGGCTCACGCAACGAAGCGAATATTGAACAAATGAAAATTGCATTGAGAACGAGAGTATACGTTCCGTTTGATGATCCCTATTTTCTTCCTGGAGAGCGACGCCTCGACCTCAAGCCATTCAGTTATCAAGAAGCACCGGTTGTGCTGTATGAATTCTTGTCAAAAGAAAAAGGGAAATAAGTTGATCGTGCTTATGCTATCAGCACAGCGATTTGTAAATGGTTGCGTAGGTTGAAACCGCGTGACGAAGGGATAACAGTGAGAGATCTGGCTTTTCAACTGGCGGCAAAGTCTGCAAGAGTGCTTTCACAACCATTTCGTCCTTGATAAAAGGATCGACTATCAAGCCATTATTATAATTTGACATGATCGTTTCTATATCGCCCCACCCGCCATTTGTAACAATAGGTTTATTCATCGCCATGATCTCTCCCATTTTTGTAGCAGAAGATGCTTTTTTGGAAAAGGTTGGCTTGATAAAAAAAACGCATGCATCAGCGATTGAAATAAATAGCGGAACCAAATCTCGAGGGGCGCTTGTCACAACGACATCCGTCTTGTATTTGAAGGCAGATAAATCCGGTGTGTCCTGTGAAACTATTAAGAGCCGTGATTCGGGACGAAATGTTTTTAGCGCTGAAAACAAATTTAGCATCTCATCCGTGAGATACCATGTTCCCCATGAGCCCAGATACTGAAGGACAAAATCGGTCTCTCCAATATTTAATTTTTTTCGGAGTTCTTTCTGATCAGCGTTGTGGATTTTTGATGGATCAAACAAATTTAAATCAACGCACGTCGGAATTACTGAAATCGAAGCCTTTGAATATCCCCAACTCGTGATCTCCCGCTTTGCGTTTTCCGTTAACGAGATTATGTGATCAGCCTCTTTGATGAATTGGCGTTCTTTATTTTTAAAAAAATTATAGATCAAACGGAAGATTGGATTATTCAGGTTCCAAAGCCCGCCTTCTACCCTTTCATCGGCCCAGAAGCCTCGCATATCGAAAATGAATTTCACATCCCACTTACGTTTTACACGAATACCAACCAGCGAGGTGATATAGCTTCGGCAATGAATAATCGAATACGGCGATGTATTATAAATTTTCTTCACTTGACGCCACAAAATCCACAAGTCAAAAACAGTTGAAATAACCGGTGGCTTTTTATGATACGTTAGTGGTATCCATCGGATCTTTTGACCCAGGGCCTGTTCAACCCTGGACCTGTTCTTTTCAAAATTATCAGGTTTTTCGAAGGCGATAACTGTAATCTTGAATCCATTTTCTTGCAAACCGAGCAAATACGGAATTATTTGCGACTGGCCAAGTGGATCGGTCAACCCATCATATGATAAATACAAGACGTTGTTATTGCTTGCCATGGTTTAGCAAGAAACGTTGCATGATTATTATAACCCAAAGGCGATTGTATAAATATTCATCTCCGGCGTAAAATCGCTCAACAAGCTTCCGAACATATTGAACGTTAAAAACTCCTACCGATGTGAGCTTCTCTTCCGATAAATATTCCATCAAATAATTTAAATCTCCCTTCATCCATTTTGCAAGCGGAATACTAAATCCCCATTTAGGGCGATTCACTACTTGTCTCGGAAGATAGTCAGACAAAACTTCTTTCAGGAACCATTTTTGAACGCCATTTCTGATTTTGAAAGAGTATGGAAGGCGAAGTGCAAAGTTCACAATGGCATCGTCCAACAACGGACAACGGCACTCCAGACCGAAATACATGGACGCACGGTCAACTTTGGTGAGCAGATCATCTTTCAAATAAAATTGCAAGTCAAATAGCGCCTGTTTTTCACTTGCACGTAAATTATAGCCATCGAGAAATGATTCATCGTAAACGAAAGGTCGAAAAGAGTCCATACGTGACAATAAATTGTGCTCAATTTCTTGCTGCGAAAAGAAATATTGTTCTTGTGAAAAAATGTGACTTCTTAAATTCTCATTCGGAGCATCAACTAAGTGTGCGATCCGTTTAAATCGGTTTTTACCGGTTAGCCTTAGTAAAAACGGAATCAAATGTTTTCCACTTTTCCACAACGGATTCTCCAACCGATCAGCCCATTTGTAGGATCCATAGCCCATAAAAAGTTCATCTCCGCCATCACCGGTTAAGGCTACCGTAACTTCTTTCCTTGCCAATTGCGATACGATCATTGTTGGAATGGAAGAAGTATCAGCAAACGGCTCATCAAAGTAGTTCAAGTAAGTATCAAGAATTGCAGCAGCCTCTTTTTCTGGCAAGATAAATTTTGTGTGATCTGTTTTAAAGTGTCCAGCTATTTCCTTCGCATTGTTACTTTCATCAAACTTGCTTTCGTGAAAACCGATGCTGAATGTCTTGACCGGTGTACTCTTGATCTTGGCGGTGATCGCCGTTATGAGAGAAGAGTCTACACCACCGCTCAAAAATACACCAAGGGGCACATCACTTATTAGTCTCTTTTCTACCGCTTGTTCCAACAATTTACCGAACTCTGATTTTGCTTCTGGCAGGCTTTGAATTCGCGGTGAAAAATCGCACTTACTCAATTGCCAATACGGCGTGATGTCTAATTGAAAATTCTTGTCAACGTCTCCATAACAACCTGCTGGAAACTTAAAAATTTTATTATAAATCGTTTGTCGCTCGGGAATATACCCGAGATGAAGAAAGCGACTGATTGCAGAACCATTGATCCGTATTTGTTCGCCAATAGCAGGATATGATGTAATGGCTTTTAACTCGGATGCAAATACAAATAACTGATCATTTTGAAAATAGTATAGGGGTTTTTTTCCAAAACGATCTCTTAGCAAAAATAATTTCTCGTCCTTTTTGTCGAAGATCGCCAGCGCGAACATTCCTTCCAACCGATTAACGATCTGCTTACCCCAATGCGCAAATCCTTCGACTATTACTTCAGTATCAGAGTCAGTTCTAAACTGGACACCTGATTTTTGAAGTTCTTGGCGGAGCTTTTGGAAATTGTAGATCTCGCCATTGAACGTTAGAATATATCTTCCATCCGAAGAAATAAACGGCTGGTTTGCTGAATCACTCAAATCAATAATACTTAACCGTGTGTGGCCAAGCGCAATTGTTCGGTCGCGATTAAAATATGTTCCATCAGCATCGGGTCCTCGGTGCTTAAGCGTACCAGTCATAATAGAGACTACGTCTTCACTGATTGGATTCCGGGAAACAACACCAACAATTCCACACATAGTTTACTTCTTATTTAAAATGCGGCTGATGAACTTATCATATGCCCGGCGTGTAAGCATGCCCATTTGCCGCGCCGAAAATTTCACAACAGAGTTCCTTCCATTCATCACTAAATTTGTCGCGAGCGATTGGTTCGATAGAATTGCCATCACTCCTGAAAAGATTTGATCTTCATTTTTATAGTCTACAACGATGGCATTGAACCCATCGCGAATAAATTCCGGTGCAACACCTGATAGTGTAAACACAGAGGGCTTCCCAGCGGCCAAAGCCTCAATATAAATCAATCCAAAAGATTCGCCATACAAGTCGACTGGTGCATGCACAAATATGTCAAACGTTGCGTACAATGCTGCCGCATCATTTTCATATTCAATGATAGAATAGGAATCCGATGGCAATGATTTTAAAAGTCCGTTTATCGTTTGTTTGTAATCACCATTTGCATTTGCAAGGACAAGGTGGGCTGATGAAACTTTCGCAAGCACTCGTTTAAAGGCAGGAATGATATACTGAATTCCTTTCCATTCGATATGTCTTGAAATAACGCCGATGATTTTTTTGTTGGATGGTATTCCATGCTTTTGTCGCAAATTACTAATACTAAGTTCAGTTGCACTTTCGTAATAACAAAGATCAATTCCATGATTGACAACTTCGACTTTTTCAGGATTCGCACCTTCTGAATTAACAAGAAGGTTTCTAATCGCAACTGTGGGTGCAAGAATAAGCGTTGACATTTTATTCAGGATCTTGTCGATCACTACACCTTTCTTATAAAATTGATGATGAAGATTGCCATGATGGCGCGTCATTACACGAACTGGAACCCTGGTTAAAAATGCCGCAGGAATTCCGATAATATTGGCCCCCCAAAAATGTGTATGAACAACCATCGGAGACTCGTTCTTAATAATTTTCATGACGGCTATGGCCGCCTTGAAATACGAAAGCCTCGAATTGTATTTAACTACAAACACCGGAATGTTTAGCCCTTGCAAAAATCTTTGGTGGGCAGTGTTTTCATTTCCCAAAAGAATAACACGAAGATCATAATGATCCTTAATTTCCAACGTAAGCCATTCGAGATGATGACTCTTCTCAACCTCAGAAACAATATGAAGAATTTTCAATTTCAAAATTTAATTACTGATGGCTTGCAAAAAGGCATATCATTTTTGATTTGGCTTGATCTTTAATACCGTGTTCGAATAGATGTAGTTACTAAATAATCTTGATTGAAATTCAGAGGGTAAGATTTTAAATAACCAGCTTTCAAACAACTTCCTCCACCATGTTTTGTCTTGAAAACAAAATCTCTTCAACCAATCAACTTTATTTGAGTCCAACCACCGGAAGTGCGCTGCAAACTCTTGCCTGTACTCGGGGTGAATTTCCAAAAGTTTTAACTTCCAATCGTAATACTCGCGTTGACGTCTCAAAATGCTGGATAAATCTGCCTTATCATGATGTATCACTTGCAACGACCCGTCCACATATAAATCTATCTCACGTTGAATGGCTCTTGCTCCAAAATCGAAGTCTTCGGAGTCTTTCAACCGTGTGTCAAAACCTCCGAGTTCAAAAAAAAGTTTTCGAGGTAGTGACATGTTTTGAGTGGTGATATAAAAGTCGTCAAATGAGCATTTATAAAGGCCGCGTTTTGTCAAAGGGACCGACCAGCCCTTTTCTGTTCTCCAACGGTACTTAAGAAATACATCGCTGGTCTTAAAACCGTCAGGAGGAACAGGATTACACGTCAAAATAGCATTCACATGCTGCGAATGAAATTTTAGATGCTTGCTTAGACAATCTTCACCCAATTCCATATCGTCATCACAAAATAAAATCACGTTAGCCTTCGTCATGCCGGCACCATAGTTTCTGGCTATCGCTCTGCCGGAATTTTCAATGCGACAAATCTTGATCTTGATCTTATTAAATAATGCCTCTGGTAACGTTATTGGCAAACTCGATCCATCATCAATAATAATTACTTCGATGTTTTCATTCCATTGAGATGAAATGGATGAGAGAAGAATTGGTAATTTACCGGCTCCATTGAAAGATGGTATAATGATAGCAAGATCCATGAACGCGTTTACAACATTTATTGAACGGCTGAGGTTATTAAGTCGGAGTCTAATTTACACCACTGAGTTGCTTGCGTCCAATTCAAAAGCCAATAAAGGTAAAAAGGTTTTGGTGAATGTAAAAAATGGCGCCGGAGCAAAATACTTTGCTACTCTCATTTTGTTTTTTTTGCAGCCAGGCTATCAGGTCAGCGTGCGATTTCACCTGAAATTTATCGCTTCACTTTGGACGTTTCGAAAACTATTAAAAGATTCAGGAGAAATTAACGGAACGCTGGCAAGCACAAAGTTTGACATCGTGGTGACGGACGACGATAACTTTGCGCCAGCATGCGAAAAGTTATTCAGAACATCTTTCGAATATTTTGCAAATGTAAAAGGTATCGTCTTACCTTACCCGATGAGCCCTAAAAATTATGAGCCGAAAGTTATCGGCAATCTTGAATCATTTCGAAATCAGAAAAAAACAATTGGAATTTATTTTTCTGGCAACCAGGATCCAGATACCTATGACTCTTCCATTATAAAAGATAAGTTCAAAAAGGTGAATCGTGTAAAAATGATCCAATTTCTTAAATCCAATTTATCACCTGATATCTTGACGTCGATTGAGAAATCGGAAATTGCTGACAATGAACTAAAGCACAAAGTTGTCGTTGCAGAATGGAGTTGGACAACATCAAAGTTTATAAACGCTAACTTGCGTACAAACGATGCCGACTGGTTGGCTCAATTGGGGAAATCTAATTTCTTTCTTGCTTTACCAGGAATGGTTATGCCAATGTGCCACAATGCAATTGAATCGATGGCTGTAGGCACAATTCCTATTTTAGAGTATGCCGAAGAATTTTATCCTCCACTTAAACACGGTATCAATTCAATTGTTTACTCTGGCGAGGAGGATGCAATAGAGAAGATACGATTTGCACTAACTTTGCCTGACGAAGCCCTTGCCACAATGAGGAAGGCTGTCATCGATTACTATGAAAGTCACCTGAGTCCACGCTCGTTCGTTTCAAAAATCGAAAGCTTACCGAATGGAAAATATACTTTAACTATGAATGCAGAACAGTTGAGCGTCTTATGAATAGCCGAAACATTGTCCTAGGGTTAGTTTCAGCTTATCCCCTGTATTTCATTAAGCCGTTTTTTACATCACTGAAAAAAACTGGATTTGACGGCGAAACTGTGATCTTTGTAAACGAAGTCAGTTTGGAAGTGACAAGTTACTTCAAAGCACATGGGATCATTTTTTTTGAATATGAATTGGAGTGGCCATACCTGAAAGATGAGCGCCTCAAGCCATTCGTTCGGGTATGCGATCGGGAATTATCTCCTAACAGCATGAGGTATTTGCTTTATGAGGCTTATTTGAAAAGCAATGATGAGCACATTGATAGAATATTGATTGCTGATGTTAGAGATGTTTACTTCCAACAAGATCCGTTCAAGTTCGATTATAGCCCGGGCATTTCTGTTTTTCTAGAACATGTTGAAACAACAATCGGAAAGCAATTTCATAATAGCAATTGGATTAGGGAGGCGTTTGGCAATAAAGTGCTAGACAATTTGCAGGATAAGCCGATATCATGTTCTGGAGTAACAATCGGCGATTATCCCGGTATGATTTTGTACTTTGAAAAAATGCTTGGACTGATTTGCACAAAGAAAAATATTCCCGGGCTTGACCAGGGGATTCATAATTATCTGTTGCACACCGGGCAGATTGAAAATGCAACCGTGTTCCATGACGATGAAGGGCCAGTGTCAACAATTTCTTTTTTTAAACCGAAAAAATCAATTCGAATTCGAAATGGAATAGTAATTGGAAGTAAAGGCCAGACAGTCAATATTGTTCATCAATTCGACCGTTCTGACAGGCTCTTGCTTCGTTGGAATTTGCGTTACTTCATTCGGCATAAATTCAATATTATTAAAGGTGTTGTTTACTCTTCGATTTATAAAAAGATATTTAAGCTCCAATAAAATGTTTGAGATCAGAAGCACAGTCGCCTTCAAAATTGCCAAAAGTTTGTACAATTACTGGCAGCCAAAGGAATTAGATATATCCCAATTTCTTGAGAGATTTAACGCGACTCATTCAAAGATATTTTTCATCCAGGTTGGGTCTAACGATGGAGTTAGTGGAGATCCAATCTACAGGTTTATTCAAAACGAAAGTTCACAATGGCGTGGAATACTAATTGAGCCTGTTCCCTATCTGTTTGAAAAACTGAAGATGAATTATTTGACTGAGTCTATTCGCCTCATCTTCGAAAACATTGCCATTGATAGCAACAAAGGGTCCCGCACTCTTTATCGAATAAGCGAAACGCCGCAGACGTCAACGCTGTGGTTTGAACAAATTGCGTCATTCGATCGCAATATGCTTGAAAAGCATCGGCGATTCATTCCTGATTTTGATAAACGTGTAATAGAGGAGACAGTGATGACCGATACATTTGAAAATCTTTTAAGGAAGCATACTGTAGAAAAAATAGACTTAGTTCATATCGATACGGAGGGCTATGATTTTGAGATAATTAAAATGATTGGTCGAAAAAATATGCCCAATGTTTTGTTATTCGAGCACAAACATTTGACCCGGCACGATTACAGACATTGTTGTAAATACTTGCGCAAACTTGAATACTCACTTTACAAACAAGGAGGTGACACATTGGCAATTCGAGTAATTCCCCAATTATTGACTCTCGTTCATGCAAATTCATCTTCGGGAGATTAGTTTCTGATCTTGAATTATCCATTGCCGCTCCAAGTTCTTCGCTACTTAGTGCGCGGATTAAAAAAGTCAAGTCTTTCGTTACCTTCTAAACGCCTTGATAAGCAATTGAGGAATAAGCATTTTCGCCCTTAATATTTGCGTCGCATTAATCATTTCTCGGGGCAAACTTTTTGTCGCGAGATAATGTAATATACTTCTCGCGCGGCGCCAATTGAAGAAGTAATAATTCTTATCGACCTCTTGCAAAAAGTAATGAACCATTGCACAACCAACAATATTCGGTTCAACCGCAAAATTGCAGTTGCAAATCAAATCCTGATCGGTAAGCTGCCATTCTTTTCTTATGAACTCCCCATCGCTCTCAAATCCATTTTTTTGTGCAAGCAAACAAAAAAGAGAAGCGGATTCACGCTCAAAGCCCATTGCCTGGCTCACGGTCTTTGAAGAATCATGAAGGCGAAAATTAACGATAACATCGTCGTACTTTTTGATATTCTGAATACCAAAAGTGAGCATGTATCGCATCCACCATTCGCGGTCCATTAAATAATGTAGCCGTTCATTTAACAATCCTACTTTCATGAATGCAGCACGTCTGAAAAAAGTTTCGGGTTGATCTATCCGAGCAAGACCCAACGTCTTTTCCAACGAATCATGTAAGTCAGTTCCGTGGCTTATGCGCACCTCTTTGCCATCTTTTATGATTCTGCTTCGAAATGCAGCCGCATTAATTGTCGAGTTGGAAAAAGCCTCTGCAACTTTGAATAGTGCTTCTGGTTCATAATAATCATCGGAGTTCAGCCAATTCACAATATCGCCCGTGGCGCGAGCAAGTCCCTTATTGATTGCATGACTCTGTCCTCTGTCCTTTTCTGAAATCCAATAAGCCAAATGCTTTTCATGCTTTTTAATAATATCTACTGAGGCATCTGTGCTGCCGCCGTCGATAATGATGTATTCCAGATTTGGATAATTCTGTGAGAGAACAGAATCAATTGTTTGAGCTATGAAACTAGCTTGATTGAAAGATGGTGTAATAATTGAAATTCTCTGGGTGCTCATTTGCCGGGATCATTTTTACATTCCAAAATACGATGACTCTGAAAAACGTTCAGCAATATCCAATCCGGGTACAACGCTCGTGAACCCAACCGTTCGAAGAATTTTTACCATGTTTGCTCATCATACATCATGGACTTGCAACGTTAAAGGCATCCAATATCGAATCAATGTAATGTTTGTTTTATTGAAAAATTGGGTAAGACGGCACCTTGTATATTTTCAGAACCTGCATAGCCATACTGGTTGCCATCTTTGATCTCAAACTGAATTTGTTCAATAACGTGATCCTGAATTGTTTCCTCTGATCTCAAAAATAAAGTCATCGTAAACTGTCCTGGTTTCAAGAAATTTTGAATTGCAAATTCGTAAACAACGTTGTCATCGTAATGCGAAAGTTCCATGCTAAGGAAGCGGTTTGAGACGTGAATTAGACAGGTGTTGTTGCGATCATGAATGTTAACACCGAAGTCAAGCTCATTGAAGGTCCTTTTAAATTGCGACTTAAGTTTAAGTTGAAATTTGATTTCCTCTCCAAAGAAAACGCTATCATTTGCAAAAGCTAATTCGTCAAATCTAATTTCTCCCTTGCCGCTCCTTCGGGGGTCCTTTGAAAGATCATGAACTTTTCGATGGTTTTCAGTTTTGCCGGAATAAATGCTGATTGCTTGTTCGGTTTCGCCATCAAAAATTTTTACGCCTTCACTCAAAACTATCGATCTTCGACACAATGTCTTGACCGCGCTGAAGTTATGAGATACAAAAATAATCGTTCGCCCCTGGCCGCTAATCTGTGTCATTTTGTGAACACACTTCTGTTGAAAATATACATCTCCTACGGCCAGCACTTCGTCAATAATTAGAATTTCAGGATCGAGAAATGCTGCAACGGCAAATGCCAATCTAAGCTGCATTCCACTGGAGAAATGTTTTAAGGGAGTATCCAAAAATTTTTCAAC
>CBQWHS010000018.1:0-15663 GCA_967728665.1 uncultured Chryseosolibacter sp.
GATAAAAAAGCAAAGCGAATTTTTATGATCGCGGCAACAATTTATCTCTATGATCATACGCAGAAGGTTGTGGATTTGCACGGTGATATTCCATTCTCAGCGGCTGGTATGCTGAGCACCAACGCTGGCGATTATAATCATTCTTTACCGAAATATGACGCTGCGGAAGACATCTATACCATGATGCTTGATGGATTGAAAGGCTTTGCCGGAGAATTGAATTCCATCAGTGTGCCTGCCGCAATTCAGACCGGTTTTTCAACTCAGGATATTGTAAATAATGGAGACCTTGGTCTGTGGAAATCGTATTGCAATTCACTTCGTCTCAGAATGCTCACCAGAGTATCAAAAAGTTCTGCTTTCAGCGCGAGGGCTACCTCAGAAATTGCATCGATCCTTGCTGACCCTGGAACGTATCCAGTAGTGACAAGCAACGCTGATAACATTCAGATCGAAATACATGATTTGAGCACATCAATCAATTCAACAGGTTTCAAATCAGGTCTCGAAGACTGGAATGGTAACCTCGCTGGTAAAGCGATGATTGACAAGATGAATTCAACAGCCGATCCACGTCTGCGCGTAATGTTTGAGCCAGGAGCAAATGCAGGTACCAGTTATGCCGGCTTGGATCCAACATTGCTAGCTGCAAATCAGCAATCATTGGTAGATGGTGGAACGATCTCAATCTATAATCGCTCTACATTCAGCCGGAACCAATATTTCCCTGGAGTTTTAATCACAGCAGCGGAGGTCAATTTTTTGATTGCAGAACATTATCTGAATGCTGGTAACAATGTTGCTGCCAAGGCAGCATACAACAAAGGCATTGAAAAATCGATTGAGCAATATTACCTGTTCAGGTCTGTAAGCAATGACAATATAGCTGGTGCTGTTACGGCGCCAACATCTGTTGAAGTTACAGCATATGAAATTCAACCCGCAGTGAGCTGGGATATGGCGGCGACATCAGCAGAAAAACTGAAATTGATAGCCACCCAAAAATGGATTCACTACAGTGTCATAGAACCGATTGAAGGCTGGGCCGAACTCAGACGCCTTGATGCTCCATCGTTCACATTCCGGCCGGATGAAACCAATGCTCAGAAGTTGCCTCCTTACCGGTGGTTGTATGCAACATCAGAGTTAACCTATAACACAACTAATTATAGCGTTGTAAGATCGAAAGACAACCTCACTACAAGGACTTTCTGGGACGCACAATAGCTTTCTCATATCTGGTTTGGGTTACCAGAGGGGCTGCGGAAACGCAGCCCTTTTTTTATGCAAGTTACTTTATTTGCATTCACTCCAGCCGTATAGTATTTAGAATCACCTGTCTTCATCGAAGGTCGTCCCAGAATAAGTCGCGCATCCTAAGCACGGCATTTACCGCAGACACGTTGAGTCTATCAATTCGTCATTCGTACTTTTTTCTGTCTCCGATTCAGAAACCGGTTGCGCCAGATGTCTGAGTAAAAAAAAATTAAATCTTGCTGATTTGGCAGTTGTGCCAGGGAAGTTAGTTCGTGTATATTAACGTTGTCAAAATTGAACTCCAACATGAAAAGGATAGCATTGCTTTTTTTAGTTCTCATCTCATCACACGCAAACTCGCAGATTGATCCTGCATCATTGAAAGAATGGCAGGACCTGAAATTTTCGATGTTCATTCATTTCGGAATGTATTCACAGCTTGGCGGTGTTTGGGACGGACAGCCAATATCGAGAGGGCTGAGTGAACAGATCCAAGCACATGCCGGAATCTATAGCGATGTGTATGCAGATGTTGCTCATGACTTTAATCCGAAAAAGTGGAATCCTGATTCCATTGCCTTGCTGGCAAAAGCTGCAGGCATGGGGTCCATTGTCATCACTTCAAAACATCATGATGGATTTGCCATGTTTAATTCACGCGACACAGACTTTGACATTGTCGATGCAACACCTTACGGAAAAGATGTCATTGGCGAATTGTCAGCAGCGGCTAAGAGACATGGATTGAAATTCGGACTTTACTTTTCACTTATCGATTGGCATTATCCTCAAGCTTCGCCAATATCAAGTCACAACTCTGATAACATCACGCCAGAGCATCATGAATTCAACAAAAAGCAAATCAGCGAGCTCCTGAGTAATTATGGTGTGATCTCCGAACTCTGGTTTGATATGGGATCCATGAGCGTGGAGCAAAGCAAAGAAATGCGTGAACTCGTGCATCGCCTTCAACCCAATTGCATGATTGGAAGCCGGATCGGTAATGACATGGGAGATTTCACCGTGATGGGCGACAACCAGGAACCGGACTATAGCATAGGCGTACCGTGGCAAAGTCCCGCTTCCTTTTTCGATGAAACGTGGGGATATAGATCATGGCAAAAGCGAACCGACATAGACGAGAAAATTAAGGAAAAGCTAACAAGCTTAATCCGCGTTGCGAGCAGGGGAGGAAATTTTTTATTGAACATCGGCCCAAAAGGCGATGGCACCGTAGTGGAGTACGAAAAGAATGTGCTCTTGCAAATGGGGAAGTGGCTTGCAAAAAATCACGAATCCATTTACAACACAAATTCAGATCCTTTCCATGTTGATTTTCCTTGGGGAAGCATTACAAGTCGCCCGGATAAATTATATCTCCATCTGCTAAAAAATCCAGACAATGGAAAAATTACCTTGCCTGGCCTTAAAGGTAATATTGTCAAAGCTTACATCCTTGGCGAGCAAATTTCTTGTTCATATCAAAAATCAGCAGACGGAGTTATCATTCAATTGCCCAAGTCAATCGATGCAAGCAAAGAGTTCAAAGTAGTGGTGTTGGAATTGTCCGGGAATTACACGGTTCCTCCGGTAAATCTTTTGTCGTTGGACAATCGCATCGAATTAAACACTACCAATGGTTTCAAATATTACAGCAATTCAGGCATCGATTACAGTACCCGATACACAAGCACGATAAAGGAGGCATGGACACTGAAAGCAAAACAGGCGGGAATGTATTCTGCTAAACTTGTTTACTCAGACGAAGAAAAGGGTAAAACAATTGACGTGACGCTCAATGAAAAAGTGCAAGCTACAGTGCTTGATGGAAGCAGGCAATTTAAACTTGACAATGATATTCGCTCGTTAAAGATGGAGCCGGTTTATGTGCAAGGACCTTTTTGGTCGGGTATTGAAGGAGCGCAAGGACCGGTTAAGGATATCGATGTGCAAAAGCCTTGGCCGACTGCATCTGATAAGGCCTGGCGAATTGCGGATGAGGGAAAAGGAGTCGACAGTGACATATTTATTTTTCCCGGCGGGCTTAACACGGTATACTATTGTCTTCAACAAATTGAATCACAGAGGGACCAGAAGATACTTGTGAAGATTACGAGTGGCGATGGTATTTTTGTCTGGCTGAATGGAACGAAGAAATACGTTCACAATAATCCGTTCAAGCTTAACAGCATTGATCATTTCTTGATGTTAGATCTGAAGAAGGGGAAAAATCAATTTGTTGTAAAATTATTAAATCACTTTCACAAGCAAATTCCATTCAAAATAACCTATGACGTACCTCAAGTGTACTATGAAAAAGAGCTGCAACAGCTGCAACTAGGAAAGGATTTTCTGCCAATCAGCTGGAAACTTCACGAGTCTTTTACTCCTCATGAAGACATGGGCACTCCAAACATGACGTTGGTATTGGAAAAACATTGAGGCATTCAGCGAATATTCACTAGGTGTTGGGAGTAATCATTGGGTAATGGAAACTTCAGCTTTCTGTTTTAAGCTTCGGTATTGGTCATTAGATGCTATCATTAGCTAATTGCTAATTAAGAAAATTCGTATATTCATCTATGATCAACCTGCTCTTGGAAATCCTCGTCGGCTATCTTTTCGTGAAGAGAAAGTTTAGGCCAGTTACGATCATTGTGGTTACTGTTGTTGTCTTTGCTGTTTCTATTGTCGCTATAGTAAACGGTTCTTCACGCTAATGCATAAAAATTTCCCTATGTTAACGCTGAAGATAATTTAGCGGATTTCTTGCTGTTTGTGCACAAGCACGAAAAAATGAGTTCTCTAATAAATTACCTTATTTGATGATTGTAGCGCTCAAGTGCTTTAAAAAAGACTTGACGATTTTTGGATGAATGGAATTGTTCGCTCGAAACAATTTTTTTATCTTCGATAATGCACTGGCCCTCCATTATTACCTCTGCGTGCATAGTGCGTAAAAACTCTCCGACATAACCAACTTATTATTTTCATTGGCTTAATATCTAATCTTGATGGATCTATTTTCAGATAACTTGATAATTGATGATTTCAGTAGTGCTCTTAAACTCTTCAAAGAAAGCAGAGATGGATTTTTGAAGCTGTTCCATAACAGTCCTGTCTGCATGAGTATGACTACGACAACGTTGGGAAACAGGGTGTACGTGCGAGTCAACCAAAAATTTTTGGAAAAATTTGGGTTTACAGAGCAGGAGATCATTGGTAAAACGTCTGTGGAAATTGGAATTCTTGATGCTGAAGAATCGCTCCGTGTTGCTGCGATCATTAAAGAAAAAGGAAGGTTGCAGAACGATTATGTGAAGTGCCGGGCTAAAGACGGAGGCATCGTTCATGCAATATCTTCAATCGAAGTGATGGACATGAATAATGAAACTTACTTAGTATCATTTTTTGTAGATATTACCAAGATCATTGAGCAACAAGCGATCATCGAACAACACGCCCGTCAACTTGAGGCGTTGAATAAAGAACTCGAAGCATTTTCTTATTCTGTGTCGCACGATCTGAGAGCACCGCTACGAGCGATCGATGGTTACACAAAATTGTTGGAGGAAGATTTTTATTCTTTGTTCGATGAAGACGGGAAACGAGCGCTCACAGCGGTTCAACGTAACGCCAGAAAGATGGAAGTGCTGATTGATGACCTTCTTGCATTTGCCAAGCTTGGTAAAGCATCCGTCAGCAAATCGGATATTGATATGAGCGCAATGATCCAGGATGTTCTGGCCGACTTGCAAAAACAAGTTGAACACAAGGCAGAAATAAAAACCGGCACCTTGCATCCGGTTAAAGGAGACCATGCACTCATCAAACAGGTTGTTATAAATCTCGTATCGAATGGAATAAAGTATTCATCGAAGAAGGAAAAACCAATTGTTGAGATCACGTCAACAAAACAAAATAATGAAGTCGTTTATACGGTCCGCGACAATGGCGAAGGTTTTGACATGAAGTACGCTGATAAATTGTTTGGAGTGTTTCAACGCCTACACCGGAGCGATGAATTTGAGGGAACGGGAGTTGGCCTCGCTATTGTGCATCGCATTATCAGCAAGCATGGTGGAAGCGTTCATGCTGAAGCTGAAGTAGGCAAGGGCGCTACGTTTACATTTCGGCTGCCGGTCGGGTTCACGTCAGATCAATATTAATTCTTTGTGAGAAATCTTTTTCGCCATGTCGGCACACTACTATCAGATTAATTGCTCAACGTTACATCGTAATGGTTATTGGGTTGATAGTTTTGAAACTTGCAATCAATCTCAAACTGCATCACGTTACACAGGTTTTGAATAAACGTCAGCCTGTTTTCAGCTTCGTTTAGTAATGCAACCCCACTGTCGGTAACATCCATAATTTTCAGGAAAAGAGGTTGCCATAATTCGCCTATCATTCTGAACCGAATACAAATCTCCGGGCGGTACTGTTTAAGATTAATTAGCAACTGCTTCAATAGTAACACGTCTATATCCGTTGTAGTCTTACTCGTCATAACTCAACTCCTCATTATACGGAACATCTTATAGTATAAAATTCTTATACCATCCAAGTTTGGCAAGAACGATGGACTCATATTTATTCCCATCTCAAGTCCACTAATAGCAGAAAAAAACGACTTTACATTGTCATCAACGAAAAGCCGGTTAGCCGTCGGGACTCATCCACAACATGCTAAAATCCCTATAAAAAATGCATTTCTGCCGAATCGGCTTTCTTTTCAGAAAAAATAACTGTAACCTTTATAACCCTTACGAGTATTCACATATATCAACAAACCAAATGCTTATGAGAATTCTTGGCCGTATCGTACTAATTTTCGTGGTCGGATCACTGATAACAAGGACAGCTTTTTCACAATCCAATCCAGCGTCTGATAAACCGGCGCAATCCAATAAAAATCAAACTGAATCAACGAAAGATGAATCGCCGCGAAATGACGACATGCGCAGGATCACAAGTGGACCTTACCGGGATTTGAATATCGATGTACATATTGACCAGGACGCGCTGGTGCGTTCCGTAGAAAGGGCAGTAGAAGACGCTTTGAATGACGTTGAAGCTACGCTGGAAAAACTTGAAATCCATATCGAGCCGATTGAAATTGATCTTGGACGCCTAAGCATGGACACCGATCAGATCGTTGTGAATATTCCCAATTTTGATATCGAAATCGAACCGATTGAAATTGAGGATATAGACATTGATGTTGATACTGACTCTTTTGATTGGGATGACAACGATGACGATCAGTTTATGGAAGACGAAGATTCGGACGAAGACAACGATAGAGCGGACCATGAAAAAGACAAGCAAAAAGATAAGGTGAAAAATAAATCAGAAAAGGCCGAAAAGAACAAATCTGGTAAAGACGAAAATGACAAGTCAAAAGGCTTGAAAAAGATCAATTAATCGAAAAAATTTCTCGCGGTTTGGATCAGGTTCCTTTAACCGCCTTCCTGAAATCAGGGAGGTAATTTGGTTGATCGCGTTAAAAATTTCCCATCAATGGCTGAAAAATTTACTTACGTAAAAAGTATTTAATATCTTCATAGGTAAACCCTTAAATATCTTACCTATGAAAAAAATCTCCCTCGTTCTTTTTTGTTCCGTTATTGGTATGTTCTTTCTTGGATGTCACGACCCAAAGGAACCTAAGGACGCGCAAAAACAACAATTGCAAAGGCAGGTTGTCTTACTTACCGACCTTGCATTGAAAGCACAGTTGACTCAAGGTGGCTGCGACTCCTTATGCGATTCGATATGTCATCAAACGCAACTATTGTACAAGGCTTCCCAAGAGGGAAATTCAGATTTGTCAAGTACCAGTACTTTTTCAACATCGTGCTGCTGTCCCTGTGATGCATCTGCAATTACTATATCTAGCTCATCCTCCGAAACATCAGCATCGACAACGGCTGATAGCACAACTTGCCCATGTCCGGGTGCTGCTGACTTTATCATTGCTTCAAAATCAGGAGCAACATTGCAGGTAGACGCCGCGCCACCGCTTATGCCCAGTGACTCATCTGGAACTTGGAAATTTCTATCACTTCAAGGCGTTCCAGATGGTGAACATATTCTCACTATCCGCGGCAATTTTACTGGCGATGGGATTCGAAGCTATTTGTTGCCGATCACAATGAGTAATGGTAAGCCTTATATCAAAGGAAAATAACAATCAATAGTCCTGAATGAAAAAGGAAAATATTCGCCATAAGAAGCTAGTTTTCCTTTTTCTTTTTTGTCTTGCGAGTCTCCATCTCGGCGCTCAGCATAAGGAACTTATGAAGAGCTATGATTCGCTCTTGCAAGTGGCGACAAAATCGTTGTTCGTAAACCCTGTTCGAGCTGACTCTGCCTTGCAAGCGGCTGAAGTGATCATTAAGGCCTTTGGAATTGAAAAGTATCCGAATGCATGGATTCAGTTTTTACACCGGCGTGCAGCGGAAGCGTTTTCGCGTGCTGACCTGTCGGCACTGCAAAAATGTGTCGCGGATTGCTATGAGAGCACGAAAAAATTCCGCTCACAAGTCGGTAGCAAATTCGATAGCATTAATTCAGAGACACTATTTTTTCAAGCTCTTTATTATTATGGAATTGGCAAGTATGACGAAGCGCTATTGAATTTTGGACAGGTGGAAGAATATGTTAAAAGACAACCTTCCTTCAAAAATAACTGCAATCGATTATTTAGTGTCACTCAATATCAGGCTTCAATTTTTAAGATCAAGGGTGAACCTGAATCTGCGGTAAACCAATATAAGGCTGGCATCCAATATTACGACTGTTACAGAGACAAGAACACGTGCGCCAATTATATATTGCTTTTTAGAAATGTAGCCGTTGTGTATAGAGATGTTGGCGATCAGGCCCTTGCGCGTCGTTATTTTTCTTTGGCAAAACAAAACGTGGAACAATGTATTGAGTCTTCAGATTACAGAGTCAAAAATCACTCATTAATTTTCTATCAGGACTATGCAGAATTTTTCGCTCGACTGGGCATGCTGGATAGCGCTAGATACTTTTATACAAAGGGAATTCCGCTTCTTAAAGATTACCCGTCTTACACATTCAGAATAAATTATGGTCTTGCCCTAATCGCTCAACAGGAAGGGCGATTTGAGGAGGCTGTTCGTTTGTTTAATAAAACGCTTGGCGCCTTTCATAAAATGAACGATCGTCACAACCCATGGCTCACGCGAACTCTTGTTTCAATCGCCAACTTATATCGACAAAACAACGATTTGCAGAAATCTTTGCTATATATTCAACAAGCCCTGAACAGTCAACTCGTACGGAAAATAAGCATGGAAGATTATAGCATTAATCCTTCACTAGAATCGGTACTTTCCAAAAGGGAAATCCTGTTCACACTACACCAAAAAGCAAATGTCCTTTACGAAATTTACGAATCAACCGGATCTGATTCCCACTTAACAAAGGCACGGGAAACAAATCTTCTGGCAATTCAATTGCTGGACAGCATGCGAAATGATTTTAGCCTGGAGAAAGATAAAGTTGTGCTGGGAGAGGAAACGATTCCAATTTATGAAACGTCTCTGCGGATATCCAGTACGTTGTTTGATAAGACCAACGACTTTCGTTTTCAGGATGAATTTCTTTCACTTATGGACAAGGCAAGAAGTGCCGTGCTGTTCGATCATTTGAAACTGGTCAGCAATTTCTCGGGTATGCCATCAGCTCTAATCGAAAAAGAAAGACAGCTGAAAGTTAGTCTCGCGCTGGCGGAACAAAATCTGTTTAAAGCAGAAGTGGACGGTCAAGAGACATCAAAATTGAGACAGGATCTCACGGACATAAAGAAGGCGTATTCAGAATTAAATCATGAGATCAAGGTGAAGCATCCGCGATATTATAATTTGAAAATACAAAACACGGCACTGGCGGTTAAAGTGATCCAACAAAAATTTCTGAAACCCAGCGAAGCCGTTATAGAATATTTTGTTGGTGACTCTACAGCGTATGTTGCAACGATTACTCCAACAAAAGCCTGGATAAGGGTTTTAAAAATAGACTCACTTGACACAACCATTTCGACTGTGCGTAATTTGATCGTTGACTCAAAATCCTCGAACGCATCTGTTTCGCGGAATTTGCTTAACCTAAAATTAAACGGACTGTATAATCAATTTGTTGCTCCTGCAATGGCCGGAATTGATACGACCACTTCCTCATTGATCATTATTCCGCAAGGTGCGCTGGCATATCTTCCATTTGAAATTTTACCTGTAAATCGAGAGAAGTGCATGATTGATCGGTTCTCCATTAGCTATGCACCTTCGCTTTCATTGCTGATACAACCTCGGCCTGAAAGATCTGCTATTGGTTTGTTTGCAGGTTTCAATGCAGATTATAAGAACACAACATTACCGATATTATCAGGCTCTCTTGCTGAATTGAAATCCATACAGGAAGTGCTCGGAAGCAATGCCAATGTTTTTGTTAATGCAACTGCGGACGATTTCAGGAGGCAAGCCGATCAATTCAATATTTTGCACCTCGCTGTTCACTCATTTATTAACGAAGACAAGCCATTATTTTCACGACTTGCATTTTCGAATTCGTCAGGTGACGTATCAAATGATATTACCGCGAATGAATTGTATGCGATGGACCTTCAGGCGAATATGGCTGTGCTTAGCGCGTGCGAAACTGGAATAGGTCAACTTAGAAAAGGAGAGGGGCCAATGAGTTTGTCGCGTGCATTTATGTATGCTGGTGTACCCTCAACCGTAATGAGCTTATGGAAAGTGCCTGACAACGCCACCTCTCTTCTCCTTGTAAAATTTTATCACTTCTTAAAGCAAGGTTTTCCAAAAGATCAGGCGTTGCGGATGGCAAAGATTGAATTCCGAAACGAGTATCCAACAATGTCACATCCATTTTTCTGGGCCGGATTTGTTATCAACGGAACAACCGATCCATTGAAATTTCATCAGGCATGGTATCGTCAATATGTGCTCATGGCAGTTGCGTTTCTGGCAATGTTTGCACTTGCATGGATCATGTATCGAAGGAATCAACTTGCGCGAAAGTCAGATGTCTGGAATTGAAATAACATATTTAAACAATAATTCATCAACTGGAACTCTTTGGCGAGCAGCTTTGTATTTAGAGCGATATTGCACTTAAATCTTCAACCTATTTTAACTGATGAATAACCTCGTTGATGCTAAAAATGAAAAAGCATTTGATGTCATAATTGTTGGTGGAAGTTACGCTGGTTTGTCTTCAGCGATGACGTTAGGACGGTCATTGCGAAAAATTTTGATTATTGATAGTGGTAAACCATGCAATGCACAAACACCACATTCTCATAATGTGATTACGTTGGATGGTGTTGCTCCAAAGGAAATCACTGACAAGGCCAAATTACAAGTGTCGAAATATGACACCGTAAAATTTTATTCGGGCTTAGCTGTGGAAGGGACTAGAACAGAAATGGGCTTCGAAATCAAAACCGAGACTGGCGACAAGTTCACTTCGCGAAAGCTATTGTTCGCCACCGGTGTGAAAGATCAATTTCCCAATATTAAAGGGTTGGCAGAGTGTTGGGGAATTTCCGTTTTGCATTGCCCGTATTGTCACGGTTACGAAGTGAAAGGTGAGGAGATAGGATTGATTGGTAATGGAGATATTGGATTCGAATTAGGCAAGCTTATCAGTAATTGGTCTGACAAGCTTACGCTGTTTACCAATGGTAAGTCCACATTAAACATAGAACAATCCACACGACTTGCTCGTCACAACATTAAAGTCATTGAAAAAGAAATTTTGTCTATCCATCATTCGGATGGATTTGTTAAGGCGATTGAATTTCGTGATCTCACAAAATATTCCGTGTCGGGAATATTCACAAAACTCCCATTGAAGCAACATTGTGAAATTCCAATTCATTTTGGCTGCGAGTTGTCAGAGACGGGCCATATAAAAGTCGATGAGTTTGGAAAAACAACGATTCCTGGAATTTACGCGGCTGGTGACTGCACAATGATGCTGAGGTCAGTAACGTTGTCTATGGCATCCGGGATGAAGTCTGCAGCTTCGATGAACAAAGAATTGATCGATGAAAGTTTTTAAGTTAACGGTTCAACAATTCAAAATCGAATTGACGAAGAGTTTCTACATATGTACGATGGTGAAAATGAGGAAACCACCATTTACCGGTACCAAGAAAACAAAGTTTACGAACTACTGATAGATCGCGTTAATCTACGTTCCAAGATACCCTTACTCAACGAAAAGATTTATCATCGTAAAGAAAGCGAACCGATTCAATGTTGATCTCAAAGAAATTATTTTTTTTGAAGTTTTGGTCAACGTTTACAATCTTGCTTCGCTTTTGTTTCTACGTGTGTTAAGACGCAAAAGACGATAATAAAAAAGATACGAGAGTACCCAGAGACATAGCTGGAATGATGAACGAGACAACGAATTGACAACAAGAAGAAATGATGACTACTATTAGATTTAATATTGAAATCATTAGGAAGGCACTTGTAATAATTGGCGTTCTGATATTATCCCAATTGCTTTCCTGTGGCCCAGGAAGTTCAAACGGGAAGAGAGGATTTGAAGCCCTGATTGCTGAACAATTGGGAATTGCAAACTTTCGTAAAGCCCACGACAGTTCCTTCGCAACTGTGGATTTAATAACCGGAGATTCATTACGAATAAACCCAGGATATAATCTGATCGATGATCCGTTGTCACGTAGGAAATTAAGAGCACTTGCGAAAATCAACAATGGTCAAATTGAGAGGCTGGAAGTAATTGACACGCTGTTTGATGTTCGAAAGATCGTACGTGAACAATGGGTGATTGAAAATAATGGTGGACAATTAAATTTCATTGTGACCGATTTCAATGG
Organism: uncultured Chryseosolibacter sp.; assembly: GCA_967728665.1. Lineage (GTDB taxonomy): Bacteria > Bacteroidota > Bacteroidia > Cytophagales > Cyclobacteriaceae > Chryseosolibacter. The sequence continues at coordinate 12,167 of CBQWHS010000018.1, forward strand.
GAGAAGTTTGCATCGTCTGGGTCAAAATTTTATTCCTGCACAACGAATTTGGAATTACAATGAGACTACCGTTGATAGTCTTGGCAATTCATCGACCGAGTGGGGTGTAATCGGTGCCCGTGCAGCAACAAGAAGGAAGAAAGTTGAATAAGTTTTCAACGGTTCGCATATTTTCATGAAAGTGTGACCGCATACTCCCCTTTATGTTTTTTAACAACAACAAACGAAATTTGATCTGCCTCTTACACGGATTACACTGCAAAAAAAAATTTGGCGTTAAACCGGACTTCCGATATTTCTGCTTTTTCTTTTTGAAATTGGTTTGCAAATGGACTTAAGTTATAAACATAGTAAGGAATGGTTATGTCGCCAGCATTCGCTTGATACAATTAAATGTTGGATTAATTCTCTGACTTCGTTTTACTTTTTCAGGGCATTCGGTGGACACGCAAATGATCCAGATGAATTCAAGACGTTATTAAAGTTCGATGACAAAAATGATCTTGCAAAGATATTGGCCAGCTTAGGAATTTTGTCGCTAACTGAGACTTCATACTATGACCATAGAGTGATTAACAACCACGATTGGTTTGTGAGTGTCGACTTTGAGCGAAAGAGAATTACCTTTTCGAAAAGTACCCAGTATAATGTGACTGATAGTGACTTTGAAGCGACAATGGAATTAGATAAAATGTTCCAACGTCTTGACTTTACGAACAAAGTTGATCGCGACATCATCTACGACTCAGCCTGTGTAAGCAGGGAACGATACTATGAAATCTTAAACTAATGATTTTGAGCCTGCGGGATCGTTCTCATTAAATAATCGCTCAATTGGTTCAACATAATGAATTTTAGATTGTCAAATACGCTAAAGAATCATCCACTACGTCACTGGAAATTTTTCATTCTTTGAATTCAGCTTCTTCCAGATTCGCTCGTACTTCTTTAAGAATGGTGTCGAGCTCTCTGGCAGACACATCGAGGCGGTCGAGTAAATCTTTACCGGTATGGTCTAAGTTTACTTCCTGACCAATCAAGTTCACCAAGCCCAAAATTCTGGCGAGGGGGCCTCGGACTTTATGTGCGTTAATAAAAGCATGTTCTAACAATTTTTTATTTTGGTTGATTAATGCTTCGGTTCGGTGTCCGACTAAGTGATTCAGATTTTCATTGATGAGTTTAAGCTCCTCTGTCGATGCGAGAAGCTCATCTTCCGATAACTTCAATTGGTTGTTTTTTTGCTGAAGTTCCTCCTGGAGCGAAGAGAGTACCTTAAAATTCAAAGCATCCTGAGCAGTACGGTTGTGGATGGTATAGCCCCAAAGTCCCGAGACCAAACAGACTCCTGTTGCTAACACAGCATGGAAAATAAATGTTGTCAGGTCCATGTACTCCAATTGAGTAAAGTATACTTCGCTATATCCGCTATACTGCAAGTAGGCGAACGATCCATGATGAATATAAACGATCAGGATCATCGGGATCTGCAATTTCCAGTTTTGATAAATGATGAGTGCCGTCGAGCTGATGAATACCCAAAAATGCATCTCTGCCATACCATGCATCTGATAAATATATTGCGCAGCGAAAATTGTGCAGACCGAACTGAGCACATACTGGTACATGTTCGACTGTGGTAAAAGTTTCTTGGTGATGAAATAAGCAAATAAGGAGAGGCTACCTACTCCAACTCCAACCAGCCACGTGTCATAAAAAAAGGAAATAAATAATCCAAACAAAAACATGACTGCGAGCAATCGCTCGATGATGCGATCTGCTTTTATATAGATGTCTTTATACAACCCGCGAATTTCTGCATCATTGAGAGTAATAGGACCCATGACTATATACCTGAAGGATTTTGTTCTTGAGAAATGCTGCAACCATATGACTCCGTTGCCAGCTCAATAAAATGAGGAGGTGTTCTGCCGGCAATCAACGAATCCAAGGCCATCTGCACAAAGTTGCTATTCTTATCAGTGCAATACCTTGAGCGGTTGTAATTACCTCTAAAGTATAGCTGATTGTTTTGTTGAATGAGTGCTGCTTGCGGAGTGGAGTAGACACCACAAGCCTTAGCAAGTTTTTCGTCGGGATCAACAACAACGGGTATTTTTTCTCCGACCATATGTTGGGCCGATTCTACATATGTATCTTTAGCGATCACTACATAAAAGTCAACTTCGTCACGGTATCTTTTACTCAATGAAATAAAATGCTTGACGTTAAATCGTGAGCATGGACAATCAGGACTGAAAAAATGCAGCAGTTTAGGTTTTACATTTTGCTGAAGAATTAGCACCGAATCAAATTCAACGACCTGATTCGGCGAAACCACGCGATAGTTTACAGGTACGGGCGTGGGTAGCAAATATTGAATTTCCTGGTACCAGAATATTGCAGCGATCCCTGAAAAGACTGCGGTTAATATCACTATAAGAAAGCCAACTCTCATATCAAACCATGAATATAGGCGATTACTATTTTTAATCTCACTTACTTTTTTTTCAGTAATGCATTCTTTCTTACATAAGAGCTGAATTTCGGGCGATGGTCGATGGTGGGTAGAAGTTTAGTTACTCTTAGTACATTCAAAATAGCGAGGTCTGATCATTTCATATTCATATTTCTATTCGTTTCTTCAACAATGAATGAACGCGTTCTCTGGCAATTCAAAATGTCGTAAAACATTACCTGGAATAGGGAACAAAAGCGCTTAAACATCTCAGGTAATTGAAATCAAATAGTGAGTCGATAAAAATCATCTGGTTCGGTGCATTCAAAATTCAGGGTCGCATGAGTTTCTGAATGTTTAAAGTCACGGCATCACAAAGCCCGCTAATTTTCGTTAAGTCGGAATCCCAAAGAGAAACGTTCGACAAAATTTTAAATACCGATTTGTCAATCGTATTTTCCTTCCACGCATTTTGCAGGATTGAAATCATTTCCGGTGAATCATTTATCGGAATAACCTCTCCATTCCAGTTTCCTTTATAGAAACAGATCAATGCAGCAAATGACATCACCAGGTTTTTCGGTAAGACTTTCTTAAGACGATTGTACTCAATAATCGTGGGAAGCACACGCACTTTGAACTTAGAAATAGAGTTAAGCGATATGCTTAACAACAAATGTTTTATAAAAGGATTTCTGAACCGATCGGAGACAGCATTGGCGAAATCAGTCAACTCATGCTGAGGAAGCGTGAGAGTCGGAATGATTTCTTGTTCTATAGTTTGCTGTATAAATTTCTCAATGAACGGATCATCCATAGCTTCTTTCACTGTACGTATGCCTCGAAGATAGGCGACAGGCATGAGTGCGGTATGTGCTCCGTTGAGGATCCTCACTTTACGAATTCGATAGGGCGTAATGTCATTTGCAAAAACAACATTATCCAATCCAGCGCGACTGGTGATAAGTTCCTGTTGAACGGATGCCGGCCCCTCAATCGCCCAAAAATAAAACGGCTCTGCGGCGACAGTTAATTTATC
>CBQWHS010000019.1:0-15660 GCA_967728665.1 uncultured Chryseosolibacter sp.
TAATCCGGAAATTCTTTTTCAAGACGATTAACAAAGACTTCGTATAAGCGATTCAACGTGAATAATTTTTCGCGAAGAGTCTTCTCTTCTTCCGATGGTGGTTTTTGCGCTAACTTTTGTGACGTCAATGCAATAGCCGATTTTAAATCTTTTTCTTCATCTAACAGCCGGGAAGGAATTCCGGCAAAAGATTTCGCATCCGATTCTGAAATAGCATCCAGCAGCACGGCCGATTTACTCTTTTCGGCGAAATAAAATGCAAGGTGCTTATAAGGATTTTTCTGAAACGCTTGTTGGAATGCGGTGTTTGCTATCCTCACACCATCGGCATAAACCTCATTGGCAATGGCGCCGAGCGAAATCTTGTCGCTCTCATTTGTGGTCTGTTGTCGCAGGATGTCGATCAATGAATCGCATTTTTGCAGGGTTTGAAGAGAAAGTTTGAGTTCTGAAAACTTTAACGTCTTTCCAAAATGTCGAGACTCTAACGCCTCCGCCTTCAAGAGCATGGAATAGAGTAAAACATTACCATTATAAAAATTCTCAAGTTTAGGATTTGCTTCAAGGTTATCATCTGAAAAATCCATGACGTTGGCGTTTAACGCTTTCTGATAGACTTTTAATCCTTCATCATATTTACGGGAACTGATGTCGAGTGATCCAATCGCGTTGTACACAGAGGCAATCTCCGGATGTTTTTCGCCATATACTTGTAAATACATTGCGAGAGCTTTATCGTAATATCCGCGCGCGGATTTTCGGTCGCCCATTTGTAAATATGTCTTTCCTAAATTAAATAGAACAAACGCTTTTGCTGAGTGTGACTGCGGATTAAGCGCTTCATATATTTTCAATGCCGTTTCCAGGTAATTGACTGCATCACCATAAAGTTTTAACTCACGATAAATAAAGCCAAGATTTGTATTCGCGATAGCGATTTTGGAATTTTTGTCGCCGTGAAGTTTTGTGTACATCGCGAGGGCCTTCTCGTAATAATCGAGAGCTTTGTCATTATCACGTTGAGCATAAGCAAAACCGAGGTCGTTGTAACTGCCAGCAATCAGTTCGTGATCACCTTTCAATAATTTTTCACGAATCGATAAGGCCATCTGCAATTGCTCTTCTGCCTGTGTTTCCTTTCCAGTTGACTTGTAAACAAGTCCAAGGTAATTCATGGCCTGTGCTGCATCGAGCGATGACACGACGCCATTTTTTTGAAAGAGATCTGCTGCGTTCTTTAGCGCTTCGAGTGCGAGATCATTGCGGCCGCGGTTCAAATAAAGAAACCCAAGGTTAGAAAGTATGATCGGTTTAAGAGAAGCTGATGAATTTTCCCGGTCGAGTTTCATCAGGATTGCCTCTGCTTCTTCAAGGCGCCCAAGCCTGGTTAATGCTGCAGCTTTTTTGTTCAGGAGTTGTGCTTGCACAACATTGTCTGCATCGGTAAATTTATTATCTATCAATGCCAACAGTTTTTCGCTCTCTCCGGACACAAGGAGAGAGTCTGCACGTTGTAACAGAGTCTGCGCGAACAGATTGGTCGTAACGGTCACAGCAAAAATGATTATCAGCGTTCTCATCATCGATCAGAATCTGTAGTAGTAACTCATTGTTGTAACCAGCTCTCGCGTAAGGCCATCTGGATTGGTATCACGTTGAACAAGTTTGTGGCCAACAAGAATTTTCATTCCGCTTCTTACATTAAAACTATAACCTGTCGTGAAAATTGCTGACATAGCAAGACCCTTTGCATTTTTTGGTTCGATCCGGTTGCCAAGTGGATTGGTGATCTCATCATTTACGATGCGATAAATAGGAAGAATTCCAAGTGTAAAATTCAATCTGGAAAATCTAAAATTTCTTTCCACTCTAATCATCACGTCTGTTCCGCGTTTTAATCTTTTTGCTTGATTATATCCAAGGATGTACGTTTCTTCATTGGTGCCTTTCCACGCTTCCCATAAAAATTGATTATTGTTTTGATTTAAAGGAATCTGAATTCCTGTGGCAAATAACCATTTACGAGTAATAAGTGACAAACCTGAGATGAAATCATACGTCCCAAGACTTGTCTGATAGTACATTGGCAGCGGGCGACCGTCAATTTGTTTGTCAGAGTTGTTTGTTGGAATCTTTGTTCCGAGCGAAAAGTTTAAGTCATATTTTTCATTGCTCAGGAAGTTCCGTGTCAGGCAAAGGGAAATATCGCCAGCCCCAGATGTGTTTGCTAATCGGCCGGATACAGCCTGGAATGGAAGTTTGACCTGAAAAGATGTTTTGCGGGAGAAGCTAAAACTCATATCCGCGGTTGCCACATACACAATTGGTGTCATCGTCGTGGTGCCGCGATAAAAACTCAACTCCATAGATCGAAGTTTAAACTCTATTTTTTTGTTGAAGGGTTGATCTGGCTTCATGGCGCCCATGGTGCAAAATCCAGCATCACTGCAGCCTTGCGGGAAAGCGTAAGCGTTGAAAAATAATCCAAGTAGAAGTAAGCAAGTTTGCTTCATCATTGATACAGGAAAGTATTAAGCTAAGATAAAAAATTAAATACCTTGCTGTTTCGGAAAAAAATCCTGGAAGGATTGAAGGAAAATAAAAGAGTTTACATTCCCAATGACTGGTTCTCTGTTGACGCAAGCTCAAGTATTTTTTCATACTCACCTGCTGACAAATCGTTAAAGAAGTAATGTACAGGATCAACCTGGTTTCCATTGATCAGTACTTCATAATGCAAATGGGGCGCTGTCGATAGTCCGGTGTTACCAACATAGCCAACCAAGTCGCCGCGTTTAATATTTTGTCCTACTCGCACGGCAAATTCATGCATGTGCGCATAGCGCGACCGATAGCCAAAACCATGATCGATTTCTACGAGTTTTCCATAGCCACTAAACTTCACATCAACGGCAACCACTTTGCCATCTGCAGTGGCGTAGATCGGCGTTCCAATTTCAGCAGCGAAGTCAATGCCTGAATGCATTTTTTTCACTTTGTAAACCGGATGAATACGTTGGCCGAAACCAGAGGCAAGTGCGATCAATTGTTTGTTGGAAATAGGTTGTATTGCAGGAATGGCCGCGAAAAGTTTTTCTTTGTTTTCCGCAAGTTGAACTACTTCGTCTTGTGAACGAGACTCTATGTAAAGTTTTCTGCGAAGCTTATCTACTCGCTCATGAAGCGCTACTACAAGTTGCTCATGGCCGATAGTTTTATCTTTAATGTCTGCATAGCGGTCAGCTCCACCAACCCCGGCATCACGAACGGATTTTTCAATAGGTTGAGCGCCCAAAACAACACGGTAAATATTGTCATCGCGTTGTTCAATATTGTTGAGGATGGTACTCAACATTTCTACATCCTTATTCAGCTTGCCGTAATAAAATTCGAGCTCTTTAACTTCGTTTTTGAGAATCAATTCTTTTGGCGATTCAAAATAACTGCTGTACAAATAAAGAAGGCCGATCGCCATGATGACGGTGAGGGATAAAATTCCCAAAGCATTCAATACGATGTCACTACTGCGCGTTTTAATGCGTTCGTATTTGCATGTTTCGGTGTCGTAGTAGTATTTTATCTTCGCCATAAACTTTCAATTATACGGTTTTGGGCCTGAACGTCTTTATTATTTCCTCATTACATTCGATAAAAGGCCCTTCCAATAGGTCAATGCAATATGGAATCGCCGGAAACACGGCGTCAAGGCATTCGCGAATTGACTTTGGCTTCCCAGGCAAATTTACAATTAATGTTTTATTGCGTATCCCAGCAGTTTGTCGTGAAAGAATCGCAGTAGGCACGTATGTAAGACTTTTTGCTCTCATGAGCTCGCCGAACCCCGGCATCATTTTCTGACACACAGCCTCTGTGGCCTCAGGCGTAACATCTCTCTTTGCGGGTCCCGTTCCACCTGATGTAATAATCAGGCAACAATTTTTGTTATCAGCCATGTCAATCATTGTTTGTTCAATGAGAGGCTGCTCATCGGGTACCACCGCATATTCTTTCTCCCACGGACTTCTCAGGTACTCGTTCAACGTAGCAACAATTGTCATGCCCGGCGTATCTTCGTAAATACCTCTACTGGCGCGATCAGAAATGTTTATAATACCTATGCGAATCAAATTGATTTTCAGATTTATGATTTGGGATTGATGATTTTTTCCACTTTTAGATTCAGTTTTTCTGATCTTCCTTTTTTGAAAACTTGTCTGCCTTTATTTATTCCTTTTCGGATTTCGCGTTGCGCATCAACAGGCATTGCAATGATGTCCTTACATTCTTCTGAACAGCATCCATTGTATTTTTCTGCGCATTCCTTGCATTGAATGAACAACAGATGACATCCATCGTTTTTGCAATTGGTGTGATCATCACAAGCTTTACCGCATTGATGACATGACGCGATAATATCATCGGTGATGCGTTCTCCTAATCGCTCATCAAATACAAAGTTTTTTCCGATGAACTTACTTTCAAGACCTTGATCTTTTATCTCCTGTGCATATTTGATAATGCCACCATTCAGTTGATACACATTTTCAAATCCACGGTGCTTCATCCACGCACTTGCTTTTTCACAACGTATACCACCGGTGCAATACATCAGCACTTTTTTATCTTTCTCCGTATTCAGAATGTTCTCAACGACTTGCAGCTCTTCACGAAACGTATCTACGTCAGGGCAGAGCGCCCCTTTGAAATGTCCCACTTCGCTTTCGTAGTGATTGCGCATGTCAACAATTATGGTGTTGGGATCCTCGGCAAGGCTGTTGAATTCGGAGGCGTTCACATGTTTACCGGTATCACTTGCATCAAAAGTTGAATCATCAAGTCCATCGGCAACTATCTTCTTTCTTACCAGGATCTTTAACTTGAAAAACGATTTTCCATCATCTTCAACAGCCACATTTAAACGTACGTTATTTAGGAAATCGATACTATATAGATATGATCTGAACGCTTCAAATCTTTCTTTTGGAGCGCTAATCTGAGCGTTGATTCCTTCGGTGGCAATATAGATTCGCCCCAGAACGCCAAGTTTGTCCAGTGCGAGATACAGCTCATTTCGGAAGCTATCCGGACTCGAAATTTTGTGGTATTTATAAAACGAGATGGTAACTCGTTCTTCTTTCTCTGACCGTATCTTCTCCTTGAGAACGCGGCCCTCAACGCGGTTGTATAGTACCATAAAGAACTGATTAATAGCAGGTTAATCTAGTTTTTTAAGCTTTTTAAACCGTAAAGATAATGAAATTGTGGGGAGCAGGAAACGAGGTTATCGTTTCGCCTTTAGTTCTCCACGCAGCAGCTGATTGTACTCGGCACAGGTGAGCATGCCATGATCATTGCAGTATGGACAGGTTTTGTACTCGTCTCCAAAGGCTCCTTTTTTAATGATGACATGATCACCTTTGCAAACTGGGCAGCTCACTTTTCCAGCAGGTCCACAATCAATATCGTAATTGCGTGATAGAACCTGTCCGGCTTTTTCAATTTGTGCATTCTTCTCTTTCACGATTTCCGCTTCTGCTTTTTTCAGATACTGTACAGCTTCATCATGATACTGACCTGTAGTTCCTTTGAGCTGAATGTATTTGTTTAGCCAATCAGCACTTTGCTGATACTTATTGATGTGAAAAGAATTTTTGCCAAAGAAGAAGGTGAGGTCGGAGGGAACGCTCTTAAGATTTTCAAGAATGAAACGATATTTCTGATCGGCTTCGGCATATTGTCCGTCATCCATCAGCGCATTTGCTTCGTCAATCAGGCGCATAAGGTCAGCACGTTTGCGTTGTTCTGCATCCTGCTTGATATCCTGCGCCGCAGACGGGAGTAGCGTTAATAAATTAATAATGAATAAAAAATAAAAACTCCTTCTCATGAAAATCTTTCTTTATCAATTCCTAACCATTCGAAGGCTGCGTTGTGAAAGATGTTTTCGACAACACAATTTTCGAGGTTCATATTTTCAATAAACTTTCCGATTTCCAGATCACCAAGAGGAAAAGGATAATCGGTGCCGAGAGTAACTTTTTTTGAATCCAATAATTTCAATACATATTCCAACATCATTGGATCGTGTGTTGCGCTGTCAACCCAAAATTTATTTAAATAATTTCTGGGGTTAACATTATTATCGATCGCAACTAAGTCGGGTCTGCATTCAAACCCATGCTCGATCCTTCCTAACGTGGGTAAAAACGAACCGCCAGCGTGAGCGAAATTTACTCGAAGCTTCGGCAATCTCTCAAAAAGCCCGCCAAAAATCATTGAGCAAATTGCCCGCGATGTTTCTGCAGGCATCCCCACGAGCCAAGGCAGCCAATAGCGTTGCATGTTTTTTTCGCCCATCATATTCCAGGGATGGACGAGCATAGCCATACTTAATTTTTCACACGCTTCAAAAATCGGAAAAAATCGTTCTTCGTTAAGGTTAAGGTCGTTGATATTGGATCCGACTTGAATTCCTTGTAGTCCAATTTGTTTGCAGCGCTCAATTTCCATCACGGCGAGTTCTGTGTCCTGCATAGGAACAGTTCCCAGTCCGAGGTAATTTTTTGGATACCGATGAATTAAGTCAGCGATATGATCGTTCAGAAATTTTGAAAGCTCAAGGCAATCGAGAGGTCGCGCCCAGTATGAAAACATTACCGGAATTGTGCAAACCACTTGCACTTGCGTGTTGAATTTTTCGTATTCTTTTATCCGCAAATCAGGATTCCATGCATTTTCTTTAATCTCTCTGAAGAACTGATTGCCACGCATCATTTTCGCGAAACCTTTCTTATGATGTTGGAGATATATAAAATCGCCATAGCCAAATTTCTCACTCCAATTCGGAAATTTTTTGGGAAGAATATGAGTATGGGAATCGATCTTTAACATTTGGCCAATCAACTGGCAATATGCTAAAAAAGCTGATAGTTAAAAGGACTGCTTTCCGGGAAAGTAGAGGGCAGCGATTTGCCGGTACAACAAAAAAAGAAGCGGGCGATCGTGGTTTCCCGCCTCTTAAATTGTGTGGTAGTAAATCAGTAAAAAAACTGTTCAGAAATAATTCGACCGTTCTTTACTTCATACAATGCGATTTCGTCGATCTTGGTTCTTGGCTGTCCTTTCTTCGTCATATCAATTCCCATAGCGCACGCAAAATAGTTACCAGCCACGATTGGTTCATTGGTGTATCCACCGTGAACTTCTTCAATCGATTCTTCCCACTGTTTCGCTTTTTCACGGATTGCATTCAGTCCTGTCACTGATTTAAGACCCTGGGCATGCGCAGGCTCAATGCTTTTAGCTTCTTTATCGAAAAGTTCATCGAGTACAATATCCCATTTGCCCTGAATGGCGAGTTCATAAAATCGTTTTGCAATTTGTTCTGTTGTCATAAGGTTTCTATTTAGTTTTTTTGATAAACACAAATGAAATTCCCTGTTGTGACACCGTTATGTCAGTAAGAAAAATATTTTTTCCTCCTGAAAACGGGGGTTTATACCTTGGTGAAAATCACTACCTTTTTGCAACCTAACCTTAACACTATGAAAACCATCCTATCCTTTTTTGGATTCGCCTGCCTGTTTTTCGCCTGTGAAAATAAAATCGATACCTCGTCACACTCGGGTGTTGACGTACATGTCAGTGACTATTTCAACTATGGAGACACCGGGGTCCAGGTTGCAGGCATTAAAATGCTTCCAATCGAAACACCCAAAGGGACTTTTAATGTGTGGACAAAAAGGTTCGGAAACAATCCGCGGATAAAGGTTCTTCTTCTACACGGTGGGCCTGCCGCAACGCATCAATACCTCGAAGTTTTTGAAAGCTTCTTTCCGAAGGAGGGATTCGAATTTTACGAATATGATCAGCTTGGTTGTGGCAACTCTGACAACCCGAAGGATACCAGCCTCTGGGTAATTGATCGGTTTGTTGAGGAAGTGGAACAGGTTAGGCAAGCCATACGTGCGGACTCATCTAATTTTTATATTCTTGGAAATTCCTGGGGTGGTATGTTAGGCATGCAATATGCACTGAAATATCAAGGCAAAATGAAGGCGTTGATGGTGGCGAACATGATGGCTAGTTGTCCGGAATATGGTCAGTACGCTAACAATGTTTTGGCAAAACAAATGAAATCTGAAGTGTTGGCAGAGGTTCGCGCTATCGAAGCAAAAAAAGATTTTGATAATCCACGCTACGAGGAACTGCTCGTGCCTAATTTTTATAACGAACACATCTGTCGTCTTAGTCCATGGCCGGAGCCGGTTATGCGCACCTTCGCTGATCTTAACAAAACCATCTATGTAATGATGCAGGGGCCGTCAGAATTTGGAATCGGTGGAAACTTGGTCAATTGGGATGTGAAAAGTCGATTAAAAGAAATTTCAATTCCGACATTAATGATCGGCGCGAAACATGACACGATGGACCCGAAGGCTATGGAAGAACAAAGCAAACTTGTTCAGCACGGTCGATATCTATATTGCCCCAACGGCAGTCACTTGGCGATGTATGATGACCAAAAAGTTTTTTTTGACGGCGTGATCAAGTTCATCCGGGACGTGGATTCGAAGGCGTTTTAAGATACGCTTGTCAAAACAAAAAGAACTTGCTCGATTTCAAGCAAGTTCTTTACTGGTATTGATTATAAGTAAATGTAAGTTTATTGAGTCCAGCCTGGTCTATACTCGCGTTTTACAAATTGATTCGCTTCATCAAAGTTTGTAATCTTCATGTTCTTGGCATCCCACAAAAGTTTTTTACGACCGATATATTTTCCATCGGCACCCTTCATTTGATAACTGCGCAACGCAAGATTTCCCATCAACACGGCTTCCGTAAACGGCCCAGCATATTCAAATGGAGAACTCAATTGCATTTTACCATAGCCAGCCTTGCAAGCATCAACCCACTGTGTGTAGTGACCGTCTTGTTGGCCCGCGATTCTTGGAATAGTTTGCTTTGGAAGTTTAACATCTTTCATTCTTGCTGTTGGCAGAAGGGTGGGAGCTGTGTTGTAATTTCCCATCAGCTTGCCTTTCGTCCCTTCGAAAATATATCCACCGTCCCATGTTGCCATCACTTCATCAGGGAGAAGTTCATCCGGACGTTTAGGCAAGAGACCACCATCCATCCACGTAAGTTTAATATCGCCTTTCCCATCTTTGCGTGGAAAGTTTAAATGAATGATGGATGAAGCCGGACAGCTGTCGCGATAGTCCGCTTCTTTGAAAAAGCCGGACCACATGGTTGTCGTGCTGCATTCTACTTCGTTAGGAAAATCAATTGGTAAAATTCTAAACGCAGCATCCATGATATGACATCCCATATCGCCTAAGGCACCCGTTCCGAAATTCCACCATCCTCTCCAATTGAATGGAAGGTAAGCGGGATTATAATCCATTTGTTGAACAGGTCCCAGCCATAAATCCCAATCAAGTTCTTTCGGGATTTCAAATTGCCCTGTTGGAGTAGGAATACCCTGCGGCCACACCGGGCGGTTCGTCCATGCAATAACATTTTTTACGTCGCCGATCAAATTTGCATCGACCATTTCTTTCGCTGAGCGAACATGATCTGCCGATGCAAATTGATTGCCCATTTGTGTTACGACTTGATATTTTTTTGCCGCTTCGGCTAACATCCGCGCTTCATAAATAGAGTAAGTGAGTGGCTTCTGAACGTAAACATGCTTGCCGCGTTGCATTGCAGCCATTGCAGCCACAGCATGCGTATGATCGGGAGTTGAGACTGTAACTGCATCGATGCCTTTACCTTCCTTGTCAAGCATCTCACGAAAATCCTTGTAGTATTTCGCTTCTGGAAAATTCTTTTTTGATTCAACGGCCATGCGATCATCGACATCACATAGAAAAACGACTCGAGCACTCTGATTTTTTGCTACTCCAATCAAGTCCCACGTTCCTTTGCCGCCGACTCCGATTCCCGCAACGTAAACAGTATCGCTTGGCGCGATGAAGTTTTTTCCGCCGAGAACAAATCGCGGAACAATTGTGAACGCAGCGCCAGCCATGGCGGCATTCTTGATAAACGATCTTCTGTTTATTGATTTCGGTTTGGACATAATTCGTTTTAGGTTTGGGATAAGAACAAATTTATGATTTTGGTTTAAGCTAAGATGAAATCATCATGAAAACAAAAGGCTGCAATTTCTGGCAGCCTTTTGTCTTGTTATACTTTTCCGAGTGACCAGCCCTGCCGATACTCTCGTTTCACATATTGATTCGCTTCATCAAAATTTGTGATCTTCATATTTTCTCCGTCCCACAGCAACTTGATATATCGTCCAGGATAATCATATTGAGGTGCAGGATTCGGATTTGTCTCCGTTGGTTTCACTTCACGAGGCTTGCGAATATCGTAACTGCGAATGGCAAGATTCCCCATTAATATCGTTTCCGTTAATGGACCGGCGATTTCGAATGGCGAACTCACTTCCATTTTTCCATAGCCAGCGATGCATGCTTCAACCCATTGAGCATAGTGACCATCAGCGCTTCCCGGAACACGTTTGATTGTCTGAGGCACATTGACTTCCTGTGTTTTTGATGTTGGAAGTAATCGAGGATTTGCTCCATATGTGCTACACATCATTTTCCCTTTTGTTCCAACGAAGATCACACCGTTTCCACCATCGCCCATCATTTCGTTTGGACCGAGTTCTTCGGGACGCTCGGGCTGAATACCGCCATCCATCCAATGCATTTTCACCGGCGACTTTCCATTTTGGCCAGGGAAAGTTAGAACCACGTATGAAGAAGGAGGACAGCTCTCAGGGAAGTAGCCGCGTTTAAATTCATCAACATAAACACTGCCGACACTTGCCGTTACATCATTTGGATATTTCAAACCAAGAACGCGGAATGGAGGTTCGATAATGTGGCATCCCATGTCTCCTAATGCGCCTGTTCCATAATCCCACCAGCCACGCCAGTTGAAAGGGACAAGTTTCTCAATGTAATCTTTGTATGGTGCTGTGCCGAGCCATAAGTCCCAGTCTAGTTCCTTTGGTACTTCGGCTTTCTTATCTGACCATGCAATACCTTGCGGCCACACGGGACGGTTTGTCCAACAATACACAGTATGGACATCGCCAATAGTGCCAGCGTTGTACCATTCCATCAGTTGACGAACTCCGTCACCGGAGCTGCCCTGATTTCCCATTTGCGTAACAACTTTATATTTCTTCGCTGCCTCTGTCAACACACGCGCTTCGTAGATATCGTGTGTCAACGGTTTTTGCACGTATACGTGTTTTCCTAGTTGCATGGCAGCGATTGCCTGAACCGCGTGATTGTGATCGGGTGTTGAAACGGATACAGCATCGATATGCTTGTGCTCTTTGTCAAGCATGATGCGGAAGTCTTTGTAATATTTCGCTTTTGGAAAATCGGTAACAGTTTTTGCAGCTCTGCGATCATCCACGTCACACAAGTATGCAATTTCAGCTTTACCACTTTTAGCAAAATTCGCGATATCGCTTTGACCTTTTCCTCCAGCCCCTATGCCAGCAACATAAAGTTTGTCGCTGGGAGCTTTGTATCCGTTTCCTAACACATATCGCGGAACAATCGTAAATGCGGCAGCTGCAACTCCTGCGTTCTTTAAAAATTTTCTACGCGAAGGTTCTGATGAAATTTTATTTTTTTTCACTGGCATATCTGGTTCGTTTAGGCTTCAGCGAATTGTTAATCGTATTTCGCACTGATCTCCAATGTGCGATCATCGTACTTCACGCCATATTGATCAAGCACATCTTGAGGAACTCCGTTCCACTGGTTAGGTTTATTTCCTTCGTAGCCAAGATCAGCAATTCCCATTTTGCTTGTAAAGAATCCACACGCTGTCAAGTCTCTAATGGTATTGAAGAAAGCAACACCTTGTTGCATCTCGGGCTTAGCCTTATCGGGATAAGCGATCTCATCGATGATTTCAATTTGCTGTTGCTGAGAGGCTGATGCAAAGTCAGCATCATATCTCCTCATACATTGCAAATCAAGCCAGCGCATTCCACCCCGAAGTGGTGTTTGGTATCGAGGCATATCTTTCACAATGAATTCAATAAAGTCATGAACGCCGGCTTCTGTCGCGCTGCCTGAGTTCTCGTCCTTAGGGATAATAATGTCCGCAAGAATTTTGATCGTCTTCATTTCATGATCAGTGAAGAATTTTTCAGCCATGAGTTTTCGCTCTCGTGCCAGTTCCTCTGGTGTGCGATCGATCGTGAATTCCGGTACAGCGGTTTTTAACGCTTCTTCTTTTTTCGGTTGACAAGCTTGTTGCACCAGGAGACCAGCGCCAGCTGTCCCGACTGCTAATGTTTTTAAATATTTTCTTCTGTCCATAATTTGTTTGGTATTGAAGAATTAAAGGTTTTGTTTTTTTAGTTCATCAATCATGTACTCCGATGCGCGCATCGAGAGTGCAAGAATTGTCCATGTCGGATTTTTGTCTGCTTGTGAAACGAACGGACCTCCATCGACAACAAAGAGGTTTTTGCAGTCATGGGCTTGGTTGAATTTGTTTACCGCTGATTTTTTTCGATCATTCCCCATTCGGGTGGTTCCAACTTCGTGAATAATCCTGCCCGGTGCCGCTAATCCGTAATCATTCTCCGCGCCATCTTCGCCATACGTTATCACGGCTCCCATTTTGTGCATGATCTCGCGGAATGTATCCTTCATATGTTTCGCTTGCTTCACTTCGTAATCACTCCACTTGTAGTGGAAGCGCAGCACAGGTATTCCATACTTGTCAACTGTTGTTGGATCTATTTCGCAAAAATTGTCTTCGCGAGCAATCGCTTCACCACGTCCCGACATGTGAATGCCAGCACCGTAGAAGAAACGAACATCATCTTTAAATGCAGCACCATAACCTCCACCGGTTTTTTGTTTCCCATCACGGCCAGGATATTTTCCGTTAGTATTTTGAATTCCAAATCCAAATCCATATCCAGGCATTCCCATGCCTCCACCATATTCAATATGATATCCGCGTGGGAAATCAAGTTTTTTATTGTCAAGCCACCATGGAGTGTACACGTGCATTCCACCAACGCCGTCTTCATTGTAACGTTTTCTTCCAATCAATTTTGGAAGTATGCCTCCCATTGAAGCACCGGTTGAATCATGAAGATATTTTCCGACAACGTTGCTTTCGTTTGCCAAACCGTTCGGGTTGCGGGATGATTTTGAATTCAGTAATAAACGCGAAGACTCACAAGCGCTTGCAGCAAGCACCACAATTTTTGCGTTGACTACATATTCTTGCATGTCATCTTTGTTGACATAAGAGACTCCTGTAGCGAGGCCTTTGTCATCGGTCAAAATTTCTCTGGCCATTGCATTCGCCACAACATCAACATTACCTGTTTCGAGTGCAGGTTTTACAAGCACAGAAGATGACGAAAAATCAGCGTAAACCTGGCAACCGCGATTACACTGCGAGCAATAAAAACACTGACCGCGATTCTTATTATTATCTAATGCTTTTGTGAGAATGGAAAGCCTTGAAGGAATGACTGGAACCCCAATTGAAGTGGCTGCTTCTTTTATAAAGAGCTCATGCAATCTTGGTTTCGGAGGAGGCAAATAAATGCTATCGGGATCATTGGGCAGATTTTCTTTTGAGCCAAAGACTCCAATCAATTTATCAACCTTATCGTAGTAAGGAGCAACGTCATCATAGCTAATCGGCCAGTCGTCACCAAGTCCATCAATGCTTTTGTGTTTAAAATCTTTAGGACCAAAACGCAGAGAGATCCTTCCCCAGTGGTTTGTTCTCCCGCCCAACATTCTGGATCGGAACCAATCGAATTTAGTTCCGTCTTTGTGAGTGTAAGGCTCGCCGTCAAGGTCCCATCCACCATAGGCTGCATCCATGTCGCCGAATTGCCGGGTCGAAGTGCTCGCGCCTCTGCGAGGAGACTCGTAAGGCCATTTGAGTTGAGTTACATTTTTTGCAGGATCATACATAGGTCCTGCCTCGAGGAGGAGAACTTTGACGCCTGCATTGGCAAGGACATAGGCTGCCATTCCACCACCTGCACCGGATCCTACAATACACACGTCGTAAGCTTTCGATGACTTTTTAATCTGAAAATCTGCCATAGGGTATTTAAACAGTAAGGGTTTAAATGTAATGTTTTCAGATTATTGTTTTACAGGAATCGATTGCGAAAAGAAGAAATTTTTTATGACAACGATTGCGAAAAATTTTGATGGTAATCAGGATTATTTCTTTTTTGGAACAGGATCATATCCGCTCGTTCCCCAAGGATGGCAACGAGAAATTCGTTTAGCGCCGAGCCAAATTCCTTTAATAACGCCCCACTCTACGATAGCTTCAATGGTGTATTGCGAACAAGAAGGAGTGTGCCTGCAATGTGCCCCGAGAAGGGGAGAGATCGCAAGTTGGTAAAAGCGAATTGGCAGTATGAAAAGTTTTCGAAGCAACGTTTTAATTGTCAACAGTATAAGTCATTTCACCATCCTTGCCGTCCATCAACTGTACGCCTACCTGTTTTAAGTCGTCTCTGATTTTATCAGAGAGCGTATAATTGCGGTCGACACGTGCTTTTTTTCGCAGGCCGATGAGAACGTTCACAACATCATCCAGCAGCTCATTGTTTTGTGTAGTTTCTTCGAGCAAACCGAGAACGTCAACCATAAAACCAACGTAGGCGTTTTTAAATTCCGTGAACACGTTTTCACTGATATCGCTGAGTGTAAGATTTCCAGATTTGAAATCATTGATGCGAGAAGCCATTTCAAATAAAACGGCTAATGTCTTTGCCGTGTTGAAGTCGTCGCTCATGTTGCGATAGCATTCACGCACCAACTCCAACAATTCATTTTCAACGGCCTGATTTATCGATCCAACTTTTTCCCATTTTAAACCGCGAAGCGTTTTCAATGCGTTGCTTAATTTCTTGTAACCCTTCTCTGCAGCGTTAAGCGCTTCGTTGGAAAAATCCAGTGTGCTTGAGTAGTGCGATTGGAGCATGAAGAACCTTACCGTTGAAGGAGAATATCCCTTTTCGAGCATTGGATGGTTTCCACTAAACAACTCCGCCGGAAGAAATGAGTTGCCTAACGATTTGCTCATTTTCTGCCCATTTACTGTGAGCATATTTGAATGAATCCAATAGCGCACGGGAGCTTTTCCATTTGCTGCCGTGGCTTGCGCTATCTCGCATTCGTGATGAGGGAATTTGAGATCCATTCCACCGCCGTGAATGTCAAATGTTTCGCCGAGATATTTAGTGCTCATCACTGTGCACTCCAGATGCCATCCGGGAAAGCCTTCGCCCCATGGAGAAGGCCAGCGCATAATGTGTGCAGGCGAAGCTTTTTTCCAGAGTGCGAAATCAATTCGTTCTCTCTTTTCGTCCTGGCTATCAAGATCGCGACCACTCTCCATCAGTTCTTCTATTTTTCTTCCGGAGAGAATTCCATAGTGGTGTTCCTTGTTGTACTTTTTTACATCAAAGTATACAGAACCATTCACTTCATAAGCCAAACCTTTTTCAAGAAGCTTCTGAGTTGTAATAATTTGTTCAACAATGTGACCCGTTGCTGAAGGCTCAATACTTGGGGGAAGAATATTGAACTGACGCATCACTTCATGGAAGTC
>CBQWHS010000020.1:0-15463 GCA_967728665.1 uncultured Chryseosolibacter sp.
TATTCACTGGCATAAACGTCATGCTCAATTTCAAGCGCGTTTTCAACTTCAGTTACACCCGGCATCGACCACGCAACATCTTCCGCGTCTTTCATTTCCGGCCACGACCTCGCTGTTCCCACCAATTTCACTTTTCCTTCAACACAAATCACCTGAATATTAGAGGCGTCCACCGTAGCATGACGATGGAATGCAGCTTTGATTTTCTTCTTGATCTCTGAAGCCTCAACTTTTTTAAACTTAATCTTTACGGAATTAATCACGCCTTTCACTCCGCGAATATTCTCTACAGCTTTCTCAGCAGCCTTGCGCTCATATTCCCAGGCTACTTCGCCTTCAAGATAGATCCATCCTTCTTCCACCTTGATATTGATCAGATCTTCATTAATGGCACTGTGCCATGTTAGGGCGGCCCGGACAGCATCGGCAATCTTTGAATCGGTTATAGCATCAGCAGTACTCGCACCTTTTACTTCAATGTCCATTGCAACAACCTTGACATCCTTTACGCGCTTGGCTGCTTTCTCCGCAGCAAGCTTTTGACCATAATAGTCAACACTACCGGACAGCGTAACAACCTCACTCTTTACCATCACACCAATTTGCGGAGCGATGTCAATCAGTTGGGGATCCGACTTGATCTCTTCCATTACATTTTTACGGATTTCTTCATCAGATTTCATAACGTATTGTTTTTATATTCCAAAATTAAAAAGAGCACATTTGCCCTGAATGCTTTTATGAAATCAAAGTTAGCCACGTGCAGAATAAAGTTTGATGACAACAATCAGCGTCCAGTTAGATAATTGTCACATGGTGCATTACGAAATAACCTGACAAATGTCATATAGCCTGATTCAGGTCTGTGATACCTTTAGCGATGAGCAAGATTACATCAAGTCTTTCGGGGTTAACCAGCTCAGAAGTTCTGCATTCGAGATCGATCCATGGTGAGAACATGATACAACATGCTAAACACCGACCTATTCTGACGGCATTAAAGAATGCGATAAAAGAACCCATGCTCCTGCTGCTTGGCGTAGCCGCCACTCTCTATTTCATCCATGGAGATTTGGCCGAAGGAATATTTTTATTGGTAGCAATTATACTTGTCTATTCTATTTCCTACTATCAGGAATCACGAAGCCGCACAGCATTGCAAGCATTAAAAAAACTCACACAACCAAAATGCAAGGTTATTCGCAATGGAATTTCTGAAGACATACTGAGAGAAGAATTGGTAGTTGATGACCTAATGATAATTGATGAGGGCTCTTTCATTCCTGCAGATGGCGTTATCGTACAATCAAATGATTTCACAGCAAACGAGTCCGTTTTAACAGGAGAGTCATTGTCCGTTGAAAAAAACGCATCCGAAGGAAAGAATCTTGTATACCAGGGGACACTTGTGATTAGCGGCCTCGCCATCTGTAAGGTGACTGCCATCGGCAGCAACACGAAGGTTGGTCAGATCGGAAAAAGCATTGAAGATTTGAAGCAGGAAAAATCTCCGCTTCAAATTCAGATAGGAAGCTTCGTGAAGAAGATGGCGGGTCTTGGGATTGGTATATTCTTCATTATCTGGATGGTCAACATTTATCAAACCAGGCTAATTGTGGATAGCCTCTTAAATTCATTGACTCTTGCAATGAGTATTTTACCCGAAGAAATCCCTATCGCCTTTGCAACGTTCATGGCTTTGGGAGCATGGAGGCTAATGCAGTTAGGAATTATAGTTAAGGATACAAAAACGGTCGAGACGCTGGGAAGCGCAACCGTCATCTGCATCGACAAGACAGGAACAATCACAAAAAATGCCATGGCGCTGGATAGAATCTACGTTCATGCCGCCAGCAAAATTTTCACGAAGAAGGATGCCAGGGAAATAGAGGATGTTGTTACTGTGGCCATGTGGGCAAGTGAACCTATCCCTTTTGATCCAATGGAAAAAGCATTGCATCATACCTACAGCGAAATTTGTACTCAGGACCTTCGACAGCAGTACAAACTTGTAAAGGAATATCCATTAAGCGGAAAACCTCCGTTAATGACACATGTTTTCGAAAATGAAAAAGGTACTAGAATTATTGCAACGAAGGGTGCACCGGAAGCAATCATCAATCAATCAACTATGCCCCAGACAGAAAAGGAAAAAGTCTTTGTTGTATTGAAAGATTTGGCTTCGAAAGGATACCGTGTATTGGGCCTTGGTATTGCAAACAATGCCGCCGAATTTCCCAAAAGCCAACATGAATTCGCGTTTACTTTTAAAGGGCTTGTTGCATTTTACGATCCTCCCAAAGAAAATATCAAAGAAGTTTTAGCAAAGTTCTATAAAGCTGGTGTTAAAGTAAAAATAATCACTGGTGATAGTATCACAACAACCTCAACGATCGCTAATCAAATTGAACTCGAAGGATCTGAAAAATCGATTGAGGGTGATCGTCTGATGGCAATGCCAGAAGATGAATTCAATCAAACTGTTGCTAACACCAATATTTTTGCGAGAATGTTTCCGGAGGCAAAACTGAAGGTAATCCAGGCATTAAAGAAACAATCGGAAATTGTAGCAATGACGGGTGATGGAGTAAATGATGGACCGGCTCTTAAGGCTGCAAGCATCGGAATTGCTATGGGCCATAAGGGATCTGAAATTGCAAAACAAGCCTCTGCGCTCATACTGATAGACGATAATCTGGAACGCATGGTTGATGCCATCGCTATGGGAAGAAAGATTTATAATAATCTTAAGAAGGCAGTTCAGTATATAATCTCTATTCATATACCAATCATCCTGATCGTATTTCTTCCGCTAGTTCTTGGGTGGATTTACCCTGCCATCTTCTCTCCGGTTCATGTTATTTTCCTTGAACTGATTATGGGTCCAACATGCTCCATTGTATATGAGAACGAACCTGTCGAAAAAAATGTCATGGAAAGCAAACCGCGTATATTTTCAAAAACCTTTTTTAATATTAAAGAACTATCAACAAGTATCATTCAAGGTTTGGCGATAACTGCTGGACTAATTTCAAGCTATTGGTATGCTGTAAACACATCACAAGATCTAAAGAGCAGTACATCGATGATTTTTATCACACTCATTTCTGCAAACATTTGCTTAACCCTCGTCAACAGATCTTTCTATTATTCCGTGTTAACAACCATTCAATACCGTAATAAGCTTATACCGATGGTCATTGGCGCAACTTTTGGTTTAGTGGTAACGATCTTTGTAATTACTCCTCTAAGGGAATTTTTTCGATTCGGAATACTTACTGTTAATGAGATAGCAGTAAGTATATTAATAGGTCTTATTTCTGTGGCGTGGTTTGAAATTTACAAATTTGTAAAAAGAAAATGGGGTTGAAATGACCTGTTATCTTTTTAGGGCTTTATTAATCGCGTCCATTAGCTCTTCTATATCAAATGGTTTTCGAACATAACCATCCGCACCCATATCCAATGCCTTCTTCATCTCGCTCTTCTCCGCGCTGGCCGTCACATATATAAATGGTATTTCTTTTGTTTTAGGGTTGGCCTTTATTTCTCTGATCACATTATAGCCATCCATCTCAGGCATCATAATGTCACACAGGATGAAATCCGGAAGATCACCCGTTACCATCTTAAGACCTTCGTTACCATTGCTTGCTGTCACGATAGTATAGCCTGCGAGTTCCAAAATCTCTGTTAGATTTTCTCTGATCTCCAGGTTGTCTTCGATGATAAGAGCTGTTTTCATTCAAGCGGTATTTTAATAAAAAAAGTTGTCCCCACGCCATCCTTGCTAACGAAACTTATATCACCATCCATAAGCTCGACATACCTTTTGGCAATTGTTAAACCGAGTCCGGTGCCTTCGACGCTTCCAGTATTTTTTGCCCTGAAAAATTTATCAAACATATGGTTCTGTTCTTCAACGGGAATTCCTATCCCATGATCTTGAACTGAAATAATCAGCCGGTTAGAATTACTTAAAGATTTCAAGTGAATCTCGCTTCCTTCCGCAGAGTACTTAATGGAATTTGAAATCAGGTTTACCAATATATACCGTAGCTTTTTTTGATCAAGAAAGACATTTACATCTCCTTTATGATCAGCACTAACGATTTGACCTTTTTTTTGCAGCAGCTGCACACCTTCAATCACTTCATGAACGAAATTATTGAAATCGAACGATTCTTTTTCAAGGTCGACTTTCCCTTGCTCCAATTTATCCAGCGATAAAAAGTCGTTTAGAATAGAATTGAGATTACTTACAGAAGACCTGATACGCAAAAGGTGCCGTTTTATTCGCTCATCAGTTCCCAGTCCGACATATTGTTCAACTAAGGATGTGCTGGAGAGTATAATACTAAGTGGAGTTCTAAATTCGTGCGAGGCCATCGAGACAAACCTGGATTTCAATTCGTTCATTTCCTTTTCGCGGCCTAATGCATTAGAAAGCTGTGTAGTTCTTTCCTTCACTTGCAATTCAAGCTCTTCATTTGCTATTTTCTGATTATGAATTTCATAACACGCGCCAATATATCCAGTGAATAAGTTTTCAGGAGTGAAGGTTGGTTTACCTGTGCCAAACACCCACCTGTAATGTCCATCGTGTCGTCTTAACCTGTACTCCGTCGTATACGGTTGACGCAAATCAAATGCTTCGTCATAAATTGAAAGGCATCTGTCCTTATCCCCTGGATGAACGTCATCAGCCCAACCATATCCCAACTCCTGCTCCATGGTTCTTCCAGTAAAATCAACCCATGCATTGTTGAAGTAGGTACGCATCTTGTCGGGACCGGAAACCCAAATCATGATGGGCGCGTTGTTGGCCATATTTCTAAATAGGGCTTCCCGCTCAGCAACTATTTTCTTTGCGCGTACCTGTACAGTGATATCTGTTATGAATGCGACAGCAAGTTTGTCGCCATTAAGTTCGTAGTTGCCAAGGCTAATCTCTACAGGAAAAATTTCTCCGTCTTTCTTTTTGGCAAAGAGTTCGATTCCAAGGCCCATGGGACGAGCATTGGGTTTTGCGAAATATTCATCCCTGTGTTGTACATGTTTGTGGTGCAAGCTGTCCGGGATAAGCGTTTCGATTAGCTTACCGAGCAATTCGTCCGGATTATAGTCGAATAGTTTCTCTGCGCAAGGATTAGAAAGCTCAATACTACCTTTCTCATTAATAACAAGGATACCAATCGTTGCACATTCAAACAGTACGCGAAACCCAGCCTCACTTTCGATGGAGGCAGGCATAAGACTGTTCATAATTAGCTTCTCCTCGTATAAGATAGGCAAAATAAGTTGAAAATATGGCCGTTAATCTTTCAACAATTGAAAAAGAACTGTCAACCAACACAGATTGCTGCCAAGGCAGAGGAAACCAATCATGCTAACCAGCTAAATGAGACACATGATCAATGAACCTTCGGTTTATCGACCTTTTCTGTCTTGTTGTTATCAGAAGTTGGAATCATGCAACCTTTCTTAATAACTCCACCATCAACAAAAGTTTCAAGCATTTTACTCATTACTTTTTTGTGATCGACCATTGAAGCGCATATCTGTTTACAAACCGCTGTGTCGTTTTCGGCCTTCTGCATGAGGTGTGAGAGTAAGTGGCCAGGCTCGGTATCACGCGTAATGGAATTAAAAAAAGCAGTATCATTCTTTATCATCATTTTTACGTGGCTACTCGTTTTCATTGAGTCCATTAATTCTTTCAAGTAATCATGATTGTTCATAACTTCTGAATAAATCTCTCTCCTCATTTCTTTATTCTTTAAAATTGAAGGTGCTTCCCTGCTATTGCATCCAATCGCAATTGGAACAACCAGAATCGAAAGTGCAGTATTATTTTCATAACTTTTTTACCTCAATAACATATTCCTGCGCCACAGAAAGAATGAGCCAAGTCTTTCTTTAATATGACATTGCTCATTACCAAACAGATTGATGATATCTACTTTGCATTCGTTAACACAAAGGCCATGAAAAAACTTAGGAATTAAAGGTGATTGGAATATCCTGAAAGGCAAGCTTACAGACGATGATCTTGTGTCTTATGAAAAGAAGAGAACTTCTTGGCCGGCTGCAAACAAGATTGGTAAAACCGAACAAGAAATACGAGAGCTATTAACAAATTGTAATTCAAATCGACGGCCATGAAAAAGAAAACAGTCCAACGAACTCTTGTTCCGATAACACCGGAACTTCATCCGAGAACACATCGAAACATCTGGTATGCCATAGGTGCAGCCATTATTCTTATAAGTGTAATTATCGCCATCATTTTAGGAGCGTGGTCAGTGCAGTTTCCACAGCAGCAATGATTAACTGCAACCAATCATGGAATAAGATAGACAAAAAAGGCTAACATAATATTTCCAACAAGCGCGCCGAATTTTCCTTCATCAAGATGTTTTTCTTCAGCGTAAATTTTGAAATATGGTCGAATTGATTATACATTACTGGAATATTATTAATACGTGAAGAAAACAATCTCCATAGTACTGGTCGTAATTGTGTTGCTGAACGCGCTGGGCTATTATGGAATATTTCTTGGACTGCATTATCAGAATGATATTGCGATGTCTGAGGCGCTTGATGCTGATCGCTACGACATCTCAAAAGAGCTCACTCTTAAGGTGCCTGTTTCGATTGCATATATGCCCGATCAATCTGAATTCGAGCGGATCAATGGGAAATTCGAATACCAGGGCGAGTTGTATCGTATGGTGAAACAACGTTATGCCAAGGATACACTCACGGTGATCTGCGTAAAAGATACCGAGTCCAAAAAAATTGACCAGGTTTTGACTGATTACGTGAAGACATTTACAGACAAAGCAACGGACAAAAACAATTCGAAGATCACGTTTAATTTTTTAAAGGACTATCTCTCTGCTACTTTCTCCATTCACACGGTAACGACTGGCTGGTCAGCTCAGGTCATCCATAATTCTGATTACGGACTTCTTATTCCAAACTTTACAGCATCCATTGTGCATCCGCCCGAGCGGGCCTGACACGATGCTGTGATAGTCAACTAATCTTTTATCGGTTTATTTCCTGAACGGATATCTAGAGAGTCATTCTCCAGCATCATCACTTTTCTGATTTACTGTTAAACACACTGAGAATGGGTATCTCGGTGTAGCATTCTACAGGCAGTTCCGCTGGTTCCTTTTGGGTTAGGTTTCCAGCGGGCTGTTCTTAAAAAAGTCAACAACATTTTATGCCTCATATACCATTAGAAGATCACCTTCCGGGGATCACCGGATTACTGGAATATCGCAAAGACACGGCTCAGCCGATTAGGGAACTGACACAATTCCTTTTGCGAGGACCCTCTACCCTAACCGAAGGCGAGCGCGAATTGATCGCTACGATTGTGTCGCACGAAAATGAATGCAAGTTCTGTACAACAGCTCACACCGCGGCAGCTGACAAACTCCTGGGCGAGTGTGAAACTTCAATCGCGATAAAAAAAGACATTGAGTCGGCACCGGTAAGCGAAAAAATGAAAGCGCTCCTTGTGATCGCGAAGCAAGTTCAGCAGAGTGGAAAAAGCGTAACCTCCGCTTCCACTCAACGCGCCAAAGATGCCGGGGCAACAGACGTTGAAATTCACGATACTGTGCTGATTGCGGCTCTTTTCTGTCTCTACAATAGATACGTTGATGGCATGGCTACCCGCTTGCCCGAATCAAATGACTATTACAATACCCTTGCGGAAAGGCTTGTCACCAATGGATACAAGCGTTTGCCACAGGGATATGACCACCTCAAAAAACATTGAACTCAATAAACTTAAAACACACAACCCCAAATGAAGCATTTTGTACTCATCGCTTATATATTCGCTTTTACATTTTCATTCGGCCAGGACACTAAAATTACGGGAACAGTGAAAGACGAGAAAGACACTCCCGTGGCAGGAGCCAATCTTGTCATTAAAGGAAAAGTCGCCGGGACTATTACCGACTCCAGGGGAGGCTTCGAGATCATCACGAATTTAGATCCTCCCTTTGTGCTGATCGTTTCAATGGTCGGATTTCAACGCCAGGAAATCCAAATTGCAAATGCATCAGAAACTCTCAATATCAAGCTTCTTGAATCAACACAAGTTATGGACGAGGTTGTATTCACGGCGTCGAGAGTTGATGAAAGTATTCTTAGATCTCCAGTGAGTATCGAGAAAATGGACCTCCGTGATATTCAGCAAACACCATCGGTAACTTTTTACGATGCGCTTGAAAATCTGAAGGGCGTTGAAATGGTAACAAGCGGTTTAACATTTAAGCAAATAAACACCAGGGGATTTAACCATACCGGCAACTCAAGGTTTTTGCAGTTGGTTGATGGAGTAGACAATCAAACGCCAGGATTAGGCTTTTCCGTGGGCAACATGTTTGGTTCTTCCGATTTGGATATGGAGAGCGCCGAGCTAATACCCGGTGCAGCCTCTGCCCTTTATGGACCCGTTGCCTTTAATGGTGTGTTGATGATGCGCACCAAAGATCCTTTTCAATACCAGGGACTAAGTGCACAAGCGAAGCTGGGCGTCAATCATATCGGTGAAAAATATGCCGATCCACATTTGCTGAATGATTATTCGATTCGGTATGCGAAAGCTTTCAACAACAAGTTCGCCTTCAAACTCAACGCATCGTATTTCTCCGGATTGGACTTTTACGCAACAAACTACACCGATGTCGACCCTGGAACTCCGGTTGATCAGCGCGGTGATAATAATCCTGCGCGCAATGCCCTCAACATCTATGGTGATGACGAAGCTCGCACACTTGCTGGCGTTGGCAGAGTGTCAAGAACTGGATATGAAGAACGAGACTTAACCGATTATAATGTCTACAGTTTGAAATTAAATGGTGCATTTCATTATCGCATTAATGAAAACATGGTGCTTAGCTACCAATACAACTTCGGGCAAGGCACTGCTAATTATACGGGAAGCAACCGATTTTCAATAAATAACTTTACCCTTCAGCAAAACAAAATTGAACTTAAAGGATCGAACTATTTTGTCCGCGCCTACTCTACTGCCGAAGACTCACACGACTCTTATAACGCCAAAGGCCTTGGACAATTAATCAACAAAACATGGGTCCGCGATCTGAGTGGTAATATTGTTTCGGAAAGTCAGGCAGATGACATGTGGTTCAACCGATACAGTCAGGCATTCCTGGGAAATATTTCCGGAGTAACTGCTGCCAATCATACGGCTGCAAGGGCCTTTGCAGATCAAGGCCGATTTTTGCCAGGAAGTGCGGACTTCAATGCTCAGAAAGACAAGTTAATCGCTACACAAGGACTCAGCGGTGCAGGCATATTAAGTCAAAGCAAACTTTATCATGCAGAAGGCCAATATGATTTTTCCAGCAAGATCAAAGTCCTCGACCTGCTTGTGGGTGGTAATTTCCGGAAATACGACATGTTCACGAACGGAACTCTTTTCGATGATAAAGGTGGAAGTATCATTATCAATGAAGGTGGAGCATTCCTGCAGTTAGGTAAGAAAGTGTTGAATGAAAAACTGCGACTCGCAGCATCTTTGCGCTATGACAAAAATCAAAACTTTCAGGGCCGCGTTACGCCGAGAGCATCCGCTGTTTATACTGTCGCAGAAAATCATCACATCCGAAGTTCATTTCAGACGGGGTTCAGAAATCCTACACCCGGCGATCAATACATCAAATTGAATGCGGGTCCAATCACTATTCTTGGAGGCGTTCCCAATAATAGCAGAGGAATGACTGTGTATGAGAATTCATTTACAACAGCATCACTCGGACCATTCTTCGGAGCTTTTCAACAAGCTATGCAGCAAGGGGCTACACCTCAACAGGCTGTTATGCAAGCAAAGGATTTGCTCGTCAAATCAAATGTTGCTTACATAAAACCAGAAAGAGTCAAAGTATTCGAGATTGGTTATAAAGGGCTCATTCAAAATAAACTCGTAGTTGATCTAAACTATTATTTCTCAAGCTATACAGATTTTCTTTTGAATCAGGTTGTGATGGAACCGCAGAGCGCTGTACTTGCCCCTGACGGCACAATCAATCCGCAGGCCGCCCAGGATTTGCTCAGTGGTAACAGTCACCTTTACCAATTATATACAAACGCGCGAGATATCGTGACAGCGCAAGGCGCAACATTAGGACTGACCTATGCACTGCCAAAAAGCTACTCCATCAACGCGAACGGTACGCTGGCTACGTTTGATATTCGCGATGCCAATCCAAACAACGTGCCCGGGTTCAACACACCGAAGTATAAAACAGCAGTGACTTTTGGTAATAGTAAAGTGACCGAAAATATCGGATTCAACATTGCCTGGAGATGGCAAGATGCCTATGATTGGTATGGGACTTTCAACCAGATGAGGCCCGGTCGTATCAACGCATTCTCGATGGTAGATGCGCAAGTGAGTTATAAGGTTCTTCCACTGAAATCGATGATTAAGATCGGTGCGAATAACCTCTTCAACAACCAGGTTTATCAAGCTTATGGTTCTCCATCTATAGGTGCCATTTACTATGTGAGTTTGACGTTCGACCAATTATTACGATGATCGCCAGCGAAATCATTGATTCAGAAACGAGAGCATCCGAAAAAATCGGTCTCCTTCTGTGGATTTCTTTTGCCATTTGTTTCTTGTGCAACCTGAGCGCAGGCCTCATCTCAACGCTGATGTCGGTGTACTTACCCGATGTCGTAAAAGACTTCAGTGGACAATCAACCAGTGAAAGCATCAATACAATAAGCGGTTATATTCAATCACTTTACATCGCGGGATGGGCACTGGGAGGATTTTTCTGGGGCTTCATCAGTGACAAGATCGGTCGTGTGAAAGCATTGGCGTTTTCGGTTGGCACATTCGGGGCATTTGCTTTTCTAATTGCATTTGCGACATCATGGGAATATGTTGTCTTATGCAGGCTTTTTTCCGGACTTGCCGTAGGAGGTATTCTTGTGATTACTCCTACGCTCCTGTTTGAAATCTGGCCTAACAAAACCAGGGCCGTCATGATAGGTATCGATTCGATCGGCTTTCCGGTTGGTATTTTTTCATCGGGACTTGTCACTGTCCTTGTAAGTGGTTGGCGTAGCGCTTTTTTAATCGGCCTTATGCCATTTACACTGGCCTTGATTACTATCTTTCTTTTACAGGAATCATCGCATTGGAAAGAAACTAAGTTGCAGCCTATGCCTGCGAAGTCAACGCAGATCGATCGCTCAAATCTTGTAAAAGGGTCAATTATTTTTGGTTCCATGTTGATTGGATTATGGGGAATGTTCTCGTGGATTCCCACATGGATTCAGAGTCTTCTTACCACATTGGATGGACAAACTCAACGTGGCGTCACGATGATGTTACTTGGGGCTGGTGGACTCTGCGGTGGATTTGCATCCGGTTGGGTGTCAAATACGCTGGGCGTTAGAAAAGCAATGGTGCTTTGCTTCAGTGGCTGTATCGTAATGTCCGGATTACTCTTTGGTCTTAACTCATCTTTCTCGAACCTGATCTATGCCGAGCTTGCGCTGCTCTCCTTCTTTTTCGGAATAAGCCAGGGTTTACTTTCCATTTACATTCCGCAATTATTTCCGACACAAATACGGGGAACCTACACCGGCATTTGCTTCAATATCGGAAGGATTGTTACGGCTATTGCAATTTTCTTTGTTGGGGTACTGGTCACATTTTTCAATGGTTACAGCAACACGCTGCTTGCGTTTGCCGGAATTTTCCTGATTGGCTTTTTGACAATGTTATTTTCTAGCGATAAAAAAACTGAATATTGAATGGCTTACATCAATGTACCCGAAGGCGTTCCCGGCATCAGAAGTCTTGTTATGTTCCGGCCTGAAACGGGCCAACACCTGTATGAGCTTGCACAAGTTTTGCTGAGAGATCCTTCTCCGCTCACGCCTGCCGAACGGGAACTGATCGCGACCCACGTCTCAGCTCGGAACGATTGCATGTTTTGCATGAGCAGTCATGCTGCTGCGGCACGCGAACTCTTTGATGATAAACGAGAGATCGTGGATTGCGTGATTCACGGCGAGCATACACCGCATCTATCAGCAAAGATGAATGCGTTGTTAATTATTGCGAGAAAAGTTCAGCAAAGTGGCAAACTTGTATCGGATGAGGATGTAGCAGAGGCAAGGAGAAATGGTGCAGTTGATCGCGACATACATGACACCGTATTGCTTGCAGCCACATTTTCAATGTTCAATCGGTATGTCGACGGTTTGGCCACACTCACACCAACCGATCCAAAAGAATATGAACCTATGGGAAAACGACTTGCTACCATAGGATATGTTTTACCTAAATCTCAACCCAAATAATGGCACACATACAACTTCCTGAGGGTCTGCCTGGAATAAGAGGTCCGATGGCATTCAGACCCGAAACATCGAAACCGTTAAATGAACTGGCAGAGGTTCTGTTGCGGAGTGACAATTCACTTTCCCGTGGTGAGCGGGAATTGATAGCAACCTATGTTTCATATCTCAACGATTGTTTTTTTTGTCAAAACGCACACGGAGGTTTGGCGCAACACTACCTGAAATGTGACCTGGAGCAGATGGACAAAATGAAAATGGATCCTGAAAAAGCGCTCGGCTCCGATAAACTGAAAGCGCTTCTCTCGATCGCAGCCAGCGTGCAAAAAGGAGGTAAACATGTTACTTCTCAACAAGTCGAAAAAGCAAAAAGTCTGGGAGCAACTGACCGCGAAATACATGACACGGTTTTGATTGCCGCAGCATTTTGCATGTTCAATCGCTATGTCGATGGTCTGGGTACCTGGGCACCCGAAGATCGGATGTTCTACGTCAATCGGGCAAAGGCGAGAGCGGAAGAAGGTTATGCCAACTACAACCCCTTTCACTAATGAAAAAACTCTTTTACATTGCTCTAGTTCTTCTTGCTGTGTTTGAAGTGATGAATGTTTACTTCATCATGCCGATGCCAGGAAGTCAACGAATGAATTCAATCGATCTTGCCTACTTTCTATACTCCTACAGATGGATATTTCGAGGCATCTTTGGTTTGATGATACTGATTGGGAGCTTTGCTGCCCTCAGTGATCGCAGAGTTTGGATTCCAATCGTTGCAACCCTTCCCATTGTCGCCATCATATACATGTTCAATTTCCGGATGACAGCTGATCATATGTTTTTACAGCCTCGAGATTTACAATTTAGATCCCGCGAAGAGAATACATTATCCGACAGTAGTCTCGTAGTTGCAGTATCGCTTGAGGGCGAAGCAAAAGCTTATCCAATCCGATACATACAATACCATCACCAGGTGCGGGATACCATTTCTGAGAAACCGATCATGGTGACGTACTGCAATGTTTGTCGAACAGGAAGAGTATTTGAACCTGTTATTGATGGCAAGACCGAAATTTTCCGACTTGTTGGCATGGACCATTTCAACGCGATGTTTGAAGATAAATCTACGCAGAGCTGGTGGCGGCAAGCAACCGGAGAGGCCATCACGGGAAAACTCAAGGGAAAAAGGTTACCTGAATTCAAGTCAAATCAATATACGCTTGGCAAATTTTTTCTACTCCATCCATCCGGAAAAGTAATGCAAGCAGAGGCATCGTTTAAAGACAGCTACGACACCTTAGGCCGTTTTGAAAAAGGAAGAAGCAAGGGGAAACTGACACGTACAGATTCCCTGTCTTGGAAAGACAAATCATGGGTATTGGGAATTCAGGTCGATGGCAAGGCTAAAGCATACGACTGGATTGAACTGAAGCGCTCAAAAATTGTCAATGATAAAGTCGGCTCTACTCCAGTGGTAATCGCAATATCAAACGATGAGCAAAGCTTTGTCGCTTTCAAGCGGAATTCCGATGAACAGTTCATCATGCGAAATGATTCGTTGATCAGCGCCCGTGGCCGATACGATCTTGCTGGTCGCGGTGCTAATGGCGACAAACTTCAAGCCGTTAAAATTTATCAGGAGTTCTGGCATAGTTGGAAGCAATTTCATCCAAACACGGAAAGAGTGCAAATAAACTAAAGTCATGCGCAACACCGGTTAGCTTTAATTGATTTTGGGAACGACCAGTTGAACGATCTGTTTTGATGAAGAATCTTGTCTAATTCTTACCATTATTTTACTATCATAATTATTGCCATCATTTTGGATCGTGATATTAAATTCTCTTCGTAAGAGATGCAAGTTGCTGTTCTTGGGTCGTCGAACTAAAAACCACCGACTTTTGAAAATATTCCTTTTCCGGATAGTACACGAAAAGGCATGTGTTACCCTGAATGGCTTTGATTAATTGACTATAAATTTCCAATGATACTGCAGGACATCCCTGGCTTCGGCCGAGCCTTCCGTACTGCGCAATGTATTTTTCACTGACGTATTCAGCACCGTGAATGACAATCGCTCTACGTTCAGCCTGATCATTAATTCCTTTCTCAAGACCATGCAACTTCAAAGACAGTCCATGTTTTCCTAAATACGAAGTTCCCGTTTTGTAAAATCCCAGGCTACTCTGAAATGAATTCATCTTATTTGAAAACTTCACTGGAGTTACTTCACCGCTATTTCGACCGTGAGCAACCAACGATTGAATAATCAATTCTCGCGTTTCCAAATTAACAACCCATAACCTCTCTACGGTTGACGGCTTAGAAAAATCCACAAATGTCAATAAGGGCTTCTCGAAAAGTTGAAGCGAGTCCTGCAAGGAATTATATCCGATAACCGCGGAATAAAATACTTCGAAGTCAGGTTTGTTAGTATGCCAACTTATCTGATTGTACAACTCCACTTCAATACTGGTATGTTTCAGATTTGCGGAATTGACAGTATGATTGAATTGGAAATTGGAATTTCCAGCGAAGAGAAGAAACAAATGAAAAATGACGGTACTCAAGATCTATTTTTCGATATGACACGAACAGCAGGCTGAAAGTTCCAAGGCTTGATATTTATATTCAAAAATCAACGAGCTGCTCATTTTTCCATATTAAATCATACAGTTCCTGGTCTTTTTCATAAATATCTTCATACTTCAAAAACGTATTGTTTTTGAACTCACAGGTGAAGTACCTGATGAAAATCGGAATTGGCTTTCTTAATTCCACCCAATGCTGAGTTTTTTCCTTTAAGCATTTACTAACATATTTTGACTCTCTTCCAACAACACCTGTCACCAGAAAGTGCGCCAGATCAACGGCCTTTTCCATGCGAATACAGCCGTGACTAAATGCACGCGTTTTGCTTTTGAACAATCTTTTTGCATTAGTGTCATGAAGGAAAACCGCATAAGGGTTATCGAAAACAAATTTGATGATACCTAGTGAATTCTCCGGGCCCTCGCTCTGTCGAAGAACAACAGGGAAATAATTTTCATGAAACTTATTCCACGGTACGCTATCTGGGTTTAATGCGTTACCC
>CBQWHS010000021.1:0-15394 GCA_967728665.1 uncultured Chryseosolibacter sp.
AAATAATACCTAGCTGGGTTGCTCACTACGTTGCCAGTATGCGATAATTTGTTTTATCGTCTCTTTTAGTTCGTCATAACTTTGACCTTTAACGAAAAAGCCTTGGACTGCTAATTTATACGCCTGGAGAATGTGATCGGGATTGGCTGTAGTTGTTAAATAAATAAACGGAATTTTTTTGTCACGAAGTGATTCATTAGCATCGATGTTTTTTTTGAGTTCAAAACCGTTCATCAACGGCATATTAATATCACAGAGAATAAGATGCGGAACTTCATTCGAATTCAGAAGGTAAGTCATCGCCTCTTCGCCATCAAAGAATTTGCGAACCGGATTTGGAACATTTAGCCGGCTGATTATGCGCGAGATCATCTCCTGGTCATCTGGATCATCATCAATCAATACTATGGGGCCGTTTTTTGCCATGCTACTTTATGAAAACCTTCAGTTTAAGTTGGCAAATTTGAGCAAAATTGTTGTCTTCTCTTAAGACGTTCCGCGTAGCGCTATTACCTGCTGATGATCGGTGTAAAACACACTCAATCACAAATGAGCAGCCAGTAAAATCGATAAAATGCATGTGAACGTTATCAATTTACTTTTTTAGCGAAAAACCTACACGATCAATTGTAATAAAGCAACAAAAAAATGAGCAGTAGTCAAAGAAATGTTGTTGACTATTGCTGGTTTATCCAAGCGAAAACAACATGCATTAAGTATCTTTCACGCAGTCAAATCTTAATTTGAAATGCAATTTGATACTGGCAAGCGCCTTCACATTTGTTTTTTTGTCGCGTTAGCGGTAACGACGTTTGGTCAATCAAAAACTCATCTCGTACCAGTAGACAGCGGCTGGTCTAACAACTCTGTGAACGCAACAGTTTTTCGAAAAAGTTCGATAGCCTCTTATCGAGACAGTCAGTTCGTTGCCTTTTATTCCGCCGACAAACATGTTATTGTGGCAAAACGAAGACTTGGATCTGACTATTGGATTCGCTCGAAGACCAACCTGAAAGGCAATCCCGATGATGCTCACAACACCATCAGTATTGCCCTCGATGGGCAAGGTTATCTTCACATAGCCTGGAGTCATCACAACACACCGCTTCGCTATACTAAAAGCAAGTCGCCTCTGTCACTTGAGTTTGAACATGAACAGCCGATGACGGGTTCGTCTGAGGAGAAAGTTACGTACCCTGAATTTTATCGATTGCCCAATGGCAACTTGCTATTTTTATACAGAGATGGAAGTTCCGGTAATGGCAACCTTGTTTTGAAGCGTTACAACCTTGTTGAACACAAATGGCATACTGTTCAGGAAAATTTGATAGATGGCGAAGGAAAGCGCAACGGATATTGGCAGGGTTGCGTTGATTCACAAGGGGCAATTCATCTCTCATGGGTTTGGCGCGAGTCGCCGGATGTCGCCAGCAATCATGACCTATGCTACGCACGATCATACGATGAAGGGAGCACATGGCAAAAATCAACGGGTGAAAAATATGCACTACCAATTACTGAACGCAGTGCAGAATACATAGCAAAAATTCCTCAGCAACATGAACTGATCAACCAAACATCGATGACAACGGACGAACTCGGCCGACCTTTTATCGCGTCTTACTGGCGTGATGACGGCAGTTTAGTTCCGCAATATCACATCGCTTTTATGCGCGACAACCAATGGGAAATCAAGTCTCTTGGTTTTCGTTTGAAGCCATTCACCTTGTCGGGAGGCGGAACGAAACGAATACCGATCTCACGACCTCAACTTGTTGTTTCATCGAGGAATAGCAAGGTTAGTGCAGCATTGATCTTTCGGGACGAAGAACGTGGCAGTAAAGTTTCTGCGGCCGTAATCAGTAATCTGGCGACATCATCCTGGAAAATCAAAGACCTTCACGAACTGCCCGTGGGACAGTGGGAGCCATCATTCGATATCGACTTATGGAGAGAGAAAAAACTGATGCATCTGTTCGTCCAAAAAGTAGAACAATTAGACAGCGAAGGAACAATGAAACAACCAGGAACTCCGGTTTACATCCTGGAATGGAAGCCCTTTAAATAAATTTGAAAAGAAAAAACGAACCAAATCACTTAAACATAAACAACACAACCCCGCTTTTCCAATTCTTTTACCCACGCCGGAATTCGAGTGATCGCGTTCCAGCGTAAGTCAAGTTTCTCCAGCGAAGGAAGGCCTGCAAGCGAGTCAGGAACGGAGGTCAGCATGTTGGCGCGAAGGTCAAGGAAACGAAGATTGTCCAACATGCCTATAGAAGAAGTCAAGTTCTTAATTTTGTTATTGCGCAAGTCGAGATAAGTTAACGCCCTCAACAAGCCAATGCCATCTGGTAACTGCTCCAACGCATTATCTCGCAAATGCAATTCGCGAAGGTTTCGTAGTAAGCTGATAGAAGATGGAATTCTTGCGATGCGATTTCCCTGGAGATGCAATTCACGAAGTGAGGTCAGCTCTCCAATTGAATCTGGAAGGGACGCCAGTTGGTTGTTGTATAAACGAATTTCTGTGAGTGCCGTCAATCGTGAAAAAACATCAGGAAGTATTTTTATTTCGTTGTCGCTAATGTTTAAATATTTTAGTTTAACAAGACTCGAAATTGATTCGGGCAATTCAGCGATTGCGTTGTTGCTCAGGTAAAGAAAGCCCGAGAGGCTCTCAAGCTTTCCAAGGCTCTTTGGAAGATGTACGATCCGATTATGGCCGAGATCGAGTGTTTGAAGCTTGGTCAGATTGCCAATGCTTTCTGAAATCCGTTCGATGTTGTTCTGCCCGAGATTAAGAAATTGAAGATCTGTGCAGTCCCACAGCCACTCAGGAAGGGCTGTCAACTTATTGTTGAACGCGCTAAAGATTTCAGGGTCCTGCGATTTGGACTCTATGGGCAGAGTCGTAAGGCCACCGCTGTCCAGATTAATAATCCGGTTTGTGTCATTCATCTACGGCAATTTACAAAATCCGCTACTTTGCAAAAGTACTTTTGTTAGTTGAGATAACAATTTAGATTGCAAGAAAAAACAAATCATGCTCGTAACCATTGGAACTCCATTTAAATCGTCAGCAGTAAAGGCAATGCTTCTTGGCTCGGGAGAACTCGGAAAAGAAGTCGTGATTGAGTTCCAGCGTTATGGCATTGAAGTCATCGCAGTTGATCGCTATGACAACGCTCCGGCGATGCAAGTCGCGCATCGATCACATACAATTTCAATGCTTGACGGAAAAGCATTACGTGCAATCATAGACAAAGAACAACCTGATTTTATTGTTCCAGAAGTTGAAGCTATTGCAACCGACACATTAGTCGAATTAGAAAAGGAAGGCTTTACCGTGATACCATCCGCGAATGCCGCGCGGCTGACCATGAACAGAGAAGGGATTCGAACACTGGCAGCGGATAAACTGAAACTGAAAACATCGCCTTATCTTTTCGCATCTTCAAAAGAAGAATTCGTTTCCGCGGTAAAAAAAATCGGGATGCCATGCGTTGTAAAACCGATCATGAGCTCTTCAGGAAAAGGGCAAAGTGTTGTAAGAACTGAAACCGATATTGATTCATCGTGGAAATATTCGCAGGAAGGCGGTCGAAGTGGTGGTGGTCGCGTTATCATCGAAGGATTTATTTCATTTGACTACGAGATCACACTTTTAACGATCAGTCATAAAGATGGAATAAGTTTTTGCGAACCAATTGGGCATCGCCAGGAGCACGGTGACTACCAGGAATCGTGGCAACCACACCCGATGTCGGAAAGAGCGTTACGCGAAGCTCAACACATAGCCGGAAAAGTAGTCAATGCTTTAGGAGGTCGGGGAATTTTTGGCGTTGAATTTTTTGTGAAAGGAGATGACGTGTTTTTCAGTGAGCTCTCTCCAAGGCCTCATGATACCGGAATGGTGACGATGATTTCTCAGGACCTCTCTGAGTTTGCGTTACATGTTCGGGCAATTCTTGGTTTGCCAATTCCAAATATTGCTCAGCATGGACCCTCAGCTTCAAGCGTCATACTTGTTCATGGCAACTCCAACAACATATCTTTTGCTGGAATCGAAAATGCTCTTGAGAAACCAAATACACAAATCAGATTATTCGGCAAGCCCGAAGTAAAAGGAGAAAGAAGGATGGGAGTGTGTCTCGCGCGCGCAGCGACCATCGAGGAAGCCAGGAAAATAGCTAACGATGCAGCCGCAAACATAACGGTAACGTTTGGTAGCTGAATTCATTTAACTCCGTTGCCATAATGATTTTCATTGCCGCTTCGTTCTATTGAACTGGACCTTTTTTGTGTATAAAAGCCACAATGGTAATTTTATTACCTGCTGACCGACTTCTGGCAAAGTTTTTTATTAAGCGGGAATGACTTCAACTGACGCATGAGTTTGCAACATCAGATTATTTATCTTTTCGTAATGGCAATCCCCATCGCTTGTATAGCCTGGACAGTAACGCATGAAGAAGTATTCCGTGAACCACGCGAGTTTTGCAAGAAGCGAAGTCTGGAAGGGAAGCGCCTAGTGACACGGAAGTTTTTTTATTTGTTCACTTGTGAATATTGCTTTAGCCATTATGTGACGATTTTTTTTCTCATCATCACAGGTTACAAACTTCTTTACGTTGATTGGAGAGGCATTCTTATTGGTGGCTTCGCCCTCGTTTGGATTGCGAACATTTACATGAGCCTGTATGGATTTCTGAGGGTGGATATCAAAAAGGAGAGGCTCATCACCGAACTCGAAGAAAAAAAGATCTCAGATTAAAACGCCGTTAATAGGGAAGATGTACAAAGAATGTCGAACCCTCACCGATCTGGCTCCTCACCTCAATCGTTCCTTTTAATCGATGAACAGATCTCTTCAGGATGTACAGTCCAAGGCCCGAGCCCTGAGCGTTTTGCGTTGCACGATAAAACATGTCGAAGATCTTATCATGCTGATCGGCAGAAATTCCCTGACCATTGTCCGATACTTCTATTGAAATTCCATCCGTTAACTTTGAAATGCCAATCCTCACAAAGGGTTTGTCGGGCCGTGCGTATTTAATCGCATTCTCGATCAGATT
This sequence comes from uncultured Chryseosolibacter sp., assembly GCA_967728665.1. Lineage (GTDB taxonomy): Bacteria > Bacteroidota > Bacteroidia > Cytophagales > Cyclobacteriaceae > Chryseosolibacter. The sequence goes on from CBQWHS010000021.1 coordinate 5,079, forward strand.
TTGAAGAATGGCATTCAACAATGTCCACTCAGATTTATATTCAAGACCGGAATCGATGTTAATCAGAAACTGGATATTATCGAAATTCTCGTAGCCATTAAATGATGACACGCATTCTCTCACCAATGGATCGAAGTTGATGGGCACTTTTTTCAACTCTCCATCAGTTAATTTTGTAAGGTTAATCAGACCTGTGATAATGTTACTAAGCCGCTCAACCTGTATAAGTTGTTGTTGCAAATATTGCTGTGCCTTGGGATCAGCAACATCATGGCGAGCAATGTTCGTCAGGCCAAGCAGTGTGTTAATTGGTCCTTTCAAATCATGAGAGATGCGATAAAAGAACGCATCCAATTCGGAATTTTTTTCTTCTATTAATTTAGTTTGCTGTTTATTCATTTCCAGCGTTGAGAAGAGCTCTTCGTTTGTTCGGGATAATTCTTCCGTTCGCTCCTTAACTTTCACTTCTAGTTTTTCAGTTGCCTCTTGCTGGGCCTTAAATGCCAACAACTGAATCTCTTCCTTTTCCTCTTTATATCTCCGGTAACGATCACCTAACGCAAATCCGATAATCATCGTCTCTAATACAGCACCGATCTCTACAAGGTGTGTCGTCCAGAAATTGTAATCAAGGATGCCGCTGTTGCGGATCGTCAATAGCAAACCCCCTGTGATGTAGATGGTCCATGCTGCAATAAAATATCGTGCGGTCTTGTTTCCTTTAAAACTACAAACAACTCCCGCTGCGATGTAGATAATTGTTGATATCGAAATCAGGTTATTGCCAGCAGAGGACATGGCTCCTGTGACGATGAGAAAAAAGGCAATTATTGCCAACGGAATGAACGAGAGTAAAACGTAATACAGCAACCTCGAATGCCGTTCCACTTCTAAAAAACGGATGGTGAACACCGATAAAAAAATTGTTAACACGGGAAGCGTTAGGCGTCCAGCATAATAATTCATCAGCGGATTTTCAGGCCACAAAAATTTGCCAGCATAACCCGAGGCAGAGCTGAAGATCAGAAACGTGCAAACAATGGTGCAGATGTATAACAGATAATTCGTTTGCTTTAAAGAGAGGTAAATGAAAAAGTTGAAGAAAAACATGACCAGCAACATCCCAAAGAATATCCCATAGCCAACATCCTCGTATCGAACTTTTTTGTAGAACGCTTCCTTTTCGATGACATATAATGGAAATGTCTTCGGACTTTGTCCGGAAATTTTTACATACACCGTGCTGATCGAGTCGCGTGAAAAGATCAATGGCAGAATATGTGTAGTATGGCTGACCTTCCTGGCACTTTGTGAACGATAATATCCAGCTGTGCTGATTTCATAACCGCCACCCGGTTTCTGCTGATAGAAGTCTACATATTCAAGAAAGGGCGCGGGGATTTCAAGGACCCACTCCGTGCTCGTTGATGACGACAATGTCTGCACCTTTAGCCAGATTGTCGATTCCAGGTATCCAAACGTTAGACTTCGTTTGTTGTATTTAAATTTTGTTTGAAATGACTCAGAAGAGATGTCATCGAATGAAAATGAATTTGTGGAATCGATAAAGACTCCAGTTTCGGTATCCAATCTGTAAGATGAAGCGGAGTCTGATAATGCAAATATCTGTTGTGAAAGACAGCGCTGGGAGAGGAAGAAAAAAACGACAAACAAAAAAGAATAGCGTAAGCAGCGAAGTCTTAATAGCATGTACAGGCCCGGTTCTGTGGGCAAAGTAATGAAAAATCGAAAGATTTTCGACGATCAACGCGGACGAATTTAGGGTAACAAATCGCTACCCATTCGTTGGCATCGTTGGTTTTAAGTTTGTCAGAATAGAAATCGATTACTCATACCTCAAGGAGTGAACAGGGTTCGCGCGTGCTGCACGGAACGTGTGATAACTTACCGTTAGAATCGCCAATAAAAGAGAGATTACCCCGGCAATTATGAAAATGAAAACGCCAATCTCCGTCCTGTAAGCAAAGTTGTCCAACCATTGGCTGCTGAAATAGTAGGACACAGGAATTGCTATGATAAATGCAATCAATACGAGAATTGAAAAATCCTTGATCAACAGCATCACGAGTTCGAAGGTTGTGGCACCGTTCACTTTTCTGACACCAATTTCTTTCTTTCTGCTTTCTGTTGAGTAGGAGGACAGACCAAGCAACCCGAGACATGCGATGAACACTGCCATTATCGAAAAATATTGAATCGTCTTGCCAAAATTATCTTCCTTCTTGTACAAATTATCGAAGTTCTGATCCATGAAAGAATAACGGAACGGGTTGCCTGCAAACTGCTTGTTCCACTCGGTTTCAATCGCAGCAATCGTCTTTTGCAAATCCTGTGATTGAACTTTGACTGATAATACATTCCCGCCAAGGCGAATAACGAGCGGTTTAATGGGAACATACAAGGGTTGATAGTGGAAATCTTTAACAAGGCCAACGACTGTTCCTGTTCCCTGTATGTTACCGTTCAAAGCCTGATCAAGTTTTTTACCAACCACATCATTTCCCCAGCCGAGCGCTTTTGCAGCAGACTCGTTGATAATATATCCGGTTGAATCGGTTGAACTTCCAATCTGGAAAGCATGTCCTTGCAAAAATTCAACGTTCAAGACTTTTTCAAAATCATGCTGCGCGAAAATAACACTGAACCATTGTTGTTGCTCAGCCGGCATTCCATTTGGGACGAATCCATTTTCAATTACTTCCGCTTTGCCCGGCACGCTTCCACCAATCAGCGTCACCGCCTGCACCTGGTTATCCTTCAATAGTTCGCTCTTGAATGCTCCATACTTGTTGAAAAGATTAAACCCGAAGTCGACCATCACAATTTGATCTTTATTAAAACCCATGTCTTTGTTATGGATATAATTCAATTGTTTGTACACAATACCAATACAAATGATAAGCGTTATGGAAATTACAAATTGACTTACTACAAGGGCTTTGCGTAAAAAGTCCTTTGAATTCAACACACCGGATTTTCCTTTAAGAACTTCCGTCGGCTGAAAAGATGAAAGAACAAATGCGGGATAGCTTCCTGCAAGAAGACCAATCAAAACACCCAGTACCACAAGACTTCCAAGCAATGGAATATTTTCAGCAAAGTTGATGTGGATCTGCTTTCCGGTAAGCTGATTAAACCACGGCATCAATGTATAGATAATAGCAATGGCGATGATCAGCGCCAGGAAGCTTGTCATGATTGCCTCACCCATAAATTGCGCGACGAGCATTCGCTTGTGTGCGCCGAGTACTTTTCTCAGGCCGACTTCTTTTCCGCGTTTTGCAGCGCGTGCCGTTGCCAGATTCATAAAATTTATGATCGCTATTAACAGAACAAGGACAGCAATAAAAGAGAACAAATAAACATGTTGGATGTTTCCATTCTGCTCAAACTCCAACTCAAGATTTGATGTCAGGTGTACATCGTTCGCTTTTTGCATTTTCAATGCAATGCCGGCATCAGTAAGATTTGTTGGGTAATGTGATTTTACGAAGGCTGGAAGTCCGTTCCGGATTTTTTCGGCGTCCTTCTCATTTTCAACTTCGAAATACATCCAGGCAGCAACCCAGGTCCACTGAGTTTCAAAAAACGTTTGATTATTAAAAAATGTCTTAAATGTTTCGAACGAACCAATCATGTCGAAACTGAGATGAGTGTTCGGCGGTAAATCCGCAATCACACCGATAACTTCCATGTCGCGAAGACCATTCAGATTAATTCGTTTTCCGATCGGGTCAGCATCACCGAAATATTTTCGCGCACTTGACTCAGTAAGCAACATCTCGTTAGGTCCTTTGAGCGCTTTCGCGGGATCGCCTTTAATAAAACGAAAGCCATACATCTGCAGGAAAGACAGCTCGGCAAATACAAAGTTATCTTCAAAAAATTCTTCATCGCCCAATTTCATTACTGGCGTTTGACCCCAGCTCGATGGCCGAAAAATTAACGCTGCATTTTTCACTTCAGGAAAATCATTCATCAGTGTCTGTTTCGTTGGGAACGGCACCGTTGCAGATTGAGACAAATGCGTGCCCATTGGGAAGTCTTCCACCAATCGGTAGATCTTCTCATTCTTCGCAAAATTCTTCTCGTAGCTTAACTCATCCCGCACAAATAAAACGATGAGTATACACGCTGCGGTACCCAACGCCAGCCCGAGTGTGTTGATCAGCGAGTAGTACTTTTGATTGACGAAGCTGCGAACAGCAATTTTCAAATAGTTACGAAGCATAATGACAGGTTATATCAAAGTTGGCATTGCAAGGAATATACCGCTTCTGCAGTCTGGCATAATTGCCTCTGCGCGGGTCCAATTCAATGGACCTTGTATACCCATACGTTCATTCACGCAAAAAGTCGTTCGTTAATGGACAGACTGCTCATTGCAGATAACGGACTGCATGCTGCGGGCAATCGGCACGCTACGGCAATTAGAGTAGATGATTGAAACTTCAATGCTTCCTATGGAAGAGGCAGTTTATTGTCAACTGTACGGAAAAACAATGGAGCATTGTGCGATAACGGAATGAAAAGTGTTCTTGCGAGGAACAGCTGTTTCCAAAATTAAAGAGCCTATAGCACGTCTTGCCGAAGGCCCTTTCATTATTAACCTAAGACCAAACCTTGAAGAATTGATCCAAGTTGTAATAATATTCAACGTTCTTTCGAAGTGGAGTGTTTCAACATTAAACTTCAATTAAACCGGTCCTGGTCCTCTAAAAATTCTTCTCGCTAGGTGAATTCTTTCATCATCGTATCTTTCGGAAATTTTAAAAAACACTAATGCTCTTATGAACTTAACCGCACGTAATACACATCGGGATATCGCATATTTTTTTGTTGGGTTGATTATCTCCTTTGCCATTTCTGGGATATTTCTAAATCATCGTCAGTCTTGGCACCCCAGAAGATATACTTATGAAAGAAGAGAGATTAGCATTTCGCCCGTGACTTCACAGTCGATCAATGATGAATGGATTGCAAACTTTACGAAGTCTCAAAATATTTCAGATAACCTTCGAAGATTTTCGGTTGATGGAAACAATCTAAGAATATCCTATGAAAAAAATGATGTTCAACTTGATCTTACATCAGGTCAGGGAAAGGTTGAAACATATCGGGTAACTCCATTGCTTGGACAGATGACACAACTTCACCAGGACACAAGCAAATGGTGGATCTATTATTCAGATCTCTTTGGCGTTGGAATGGTCATCATTGCGATAACCGGAATGTTTATCGAACGAGGCAAAAACAGTTTTAAGCATCGCGGATGGAAGTTGGCTTTGATTGGGTTAATCTTTCCGTTAATATTCTTGTTTCTATTGTCGTGAGGTTTGCCAGGAAGTTACTATACGGCTCGAAGAAAATGCATGTAACCGCAAAGGGCCCCGAAACAACGCAAAGAAACCCAAATGAATTTATTTGAATCTTTGAACCCATTTTGATTTTGTGTTTTGGTGCCAAATGGGTGTGAGCTTTAGCCTTATCGAAATTTAAACCGCAGAATTATCCTGTATTTATTTACCATGCCTTTCAAGGCGTGGCAATTCTTAGAGGGCTAGCAAGTATAGCAGTCTTTTTTTATCTTGATCGAAATAACCCTTGATCCATGCCTGAAATTTCTCCATCCGACAACACAAGCAGCAAACGCATTTACACTAAAGAAGACGTTAAGCGGGCTAGAGCCATAGCCGTCATGCTTTCATTTGCAACATTTGTTACGATAATCGCCATCGTATATGGCTACATCCAAAAAGCGGTAAGTGACGAGCTAAGGGACGAAAATGCAAAACTCAAGTTATCGCTTGATAGTTGCCAGCACTCGAAATAAGTTTCTAAATCCTTATCATAACCCACAAACCTCATGTCAAAACAAGAACCTTATTCTGATGGCGAGTTGTTCGACAAACAAAAGGAAAAGAGAAACAAAATCATAACCGCACTCGTACTGATCAGTGCCACGGTAATCTCATTGGTATTCCTCGTTTTTGCGCTCACTCAAAAGAACCAGGTCGATGAACTTCGGCTACAACTGGTGGAGATGAAAATTATAGCGGAGCAAAATGCACAAGAAGCCAATAAGCAACGTGTTCTCGCTGAACAAGAGCGCCGTGAAGCGGATCAACAAAGAGCTCTCGCGGTCGCAGCGCTTGAAGCATGCAAAAAATCAAAATAACCCTATGAAAAAATTCAGGCCCTGGTTGATCGCAGCCTTAGTATTTCAATTGCTTACCGGGTTTGTTCACAGCATTAGTTTTTTCATTCCGATGCAGGCGACCCAGGAATCTGAGAAATTATTGGTCGAGCTATTCACCTCCCAAAAGCTGGACATGGGAGCAGGGTTCAGTCGGACGCTCTACCAAATTTTCATGGCTGTAAGTATTAGCTTTTCGTTATTGTTTCTCTTCGGTGGTTTCTTGAACTGGTTTCTTGTCCGAAAAAAAATCTCGACCGACATCACCCGAACTATCATTTCAATTCAATCGGTGATTTTTGGAATCTGCTTCATCACAACCATGAAGTTTGCGTTTCTTCCTCCCATAATATTGACAGGCATCACATTCCTTTTGCTGGCAATAACACGTCTAAGCTTGTCAAAATCGGAATAGGCTTTGGTGCCGGATCAGCATTTTACGCTTCCGGCTCCTAATTTTTCCCTTCTACTTTTCAGTTAATCTTCGTAAATCGTAGCAAAGCTGGAACTCTGAATACGAAACTCGATGCCATCTACTTTCTCAATCCTCTCCCGTAATTTAATTATCGACAAACTCCGAACACAACACTTCGATATACTCATCATTGGAGGCGGTCTTACGGGTGCAGGTATTGCCCTGGACTCAGCATCAAGAGGTTTGAAAACTGCACTCGTGGAAAAACATGATTTTGCGTTTGGAACAAGTAGCCGCTCAACCAAACTCATCCATGGCGGACTTCGATACCTGAAACAACTTGAATTTGGATTAGTAAAAGAAGTTGGCAGTGAACGCGCGGTGGTTCATCGTCTTGCTCCACACCTCGTTATACCCGAGAAAATGCTTTTGCCGTTGTATGAGAAAAAAGGCCTCGGCTATTGGCTCACATCTATTGGCTTGAAAATTTATGATTTCCTTGCCGGCGTGAAACCACAAGACCAGCGAAAAATGTTGGTTCGTTCTCAGACCTTAAAGCATGAGCCCCTGTTGAAATCAGATGATGTAAAAGGTGGGGCAATCTATGCTGAATATCGTACCGACGATGCTCGCCTCACCGTCGAGATCGCCAAGACAGCACACTTACATGGAGCCGAATTGCTGAATTACACCGAAGTAACAGGATTTCTCTACGAAAAAAACATCATCACAGGCGTTACAGTTTTAGATCGAATATCAAATCAATCATATGAAATCAAGGCAACCTGTGTGGTAAGCGCTGCAGGACCTTGGGTTGATGATCTTCGAATTATCAATAAATCTCAAACAGGAAAGCGCCTTCACCTCACGAAGGGAGTCCACATTGTGATTCCACATGAAAAGTTTCCGGTTAGTCAGGCGATATATTTTGATGTGGAAGACGGTCGTATGATTTTTGCGATTCCGCGGGGCCGTATCACCTATGTGGGAACAACAGACACCAATTATAAAGCCGACAAAGATAACGTCGTCACATCGCGCGAAGACGCTTCTTATCTCATCCGTGGTGTCAATGGAACATTCAGTGGAGTAAGCCTGAATATTAGCGACATCGAATCCAGTTGGGCAGGACTTCGTCCGCTTATTCACGAAGAAGGAAAATCAGCGTCAGAGTTGTCGAGGAAAGATGAAATTTTTGAATCACCCACCGGCCTGATCAGCATTGCAGGGGGTAAGTTGACAGGGTATCGCAAGATGGCGGAGCGCGTCGTGAACCTTGTTATTAAAAAACACTTCGGCGATCGAGAATTAAAACGTTGCTTTACGCAGCAAATATTTCTTACGCCAAACCATATTCAGAAATACAGCAAGGTTGAGGAATACATCCATATTGTTGAAGCCAATTTAAAACCCTATCCGTTGTCGGGCTATACGGCAAAATACCTTGTTGAAAGTTATGGGCGTCAAGCCGATGAGATACTTAAACAGTTCGGGAAACCAGCCTATGAAGTTGCAGAGTTAGAATTACTGAAAGCAGAAGCATGGTTTTCAGTAACGTATGAAATGACAACGGGCTTAGAAGATTTTTTTGTCCGGAGAACAGGACTTCTGTATTTCGATATTGCGAAAGTCATCCGGCACAAACGGGCGGTCGCTGAATATTTCCATACTCTTCTTAAATGGTCAAGCGCGAAGACTGAAAAAGAAATCGAAAATATCGAACAGCTCATCAGCTCAGTTACGCAATTCAAAAAAGAATGATTCGAACTATCCAGTTTATCATCGGTATAGTCTTATTGATTTCGATCGAAGTGTTGAGAGTATATTTTATTATGCCGTTTCCGGGAAGCCAACGATCGGAAACAATCAGTCTCGCGTACTTCATTCATACCAATATTTTTTATTTCCGCACAATCGGAATACTCATTATTCTTCTCCCGGCATTTTACTTTCTGTGGTTTGGGAAGCCGAGGGTAAAAGTAGCAAGCGGATCTGCACTGCTTTGTTATGTTTTCATTTTCTATGTTTTCAATTATCGGTTTTCAGCTGACAAAATGTTTTATCAACCACAACACAAAACCTTTGTCGGGTCAGTCCAAAATAAAGTGAACAGCTCAGATCTCGTCATCGGTGTTGAAGTCAATGACGAATCGAAAGCTTATCCGATTCAGATCATCGGTTACCATCACCAGGTTCGCGACACAGTTGGCAACGTTCCTGTAATGATCACATACTGTACGGTTTGTCGAACGGGTCGCGTGTATCGACCGGAAATTGACGGACACGCCGAAACATTTCGTTTAGTGGGCATGGATCATTTCAACGCGATGTTTGAAGATGAAACTTCGGGAAGCTGGTGGCGGCAAGTGAATGGCGAAGCGATTGAAGGTCCGTTAAAAGGAAAATTCCTGACTGAAGTGCCTTCCCAACAAATGACGCTGAGCCGGTGGCTGGTACAACACCCCGCATCCCTTGTGATGCAACCTGATTCTATATTTACTTCCGAATACGAAGACCTTGAAGGATTTAACAAGGGAACAATTAAGAGCAGTCTAGAGCAACGAGATTCACTATCATGGAAGGATAAATCGTGGGTGGTCGGTGTTCAACTTGGATTAACAGCGCGAGCTTACGATTGGAACGACCTCCTTAAATCCAAAGTTATCAACGACACTTTGCAAGGAACACCAATAGTAATCGTGATTGAGCCAGACTCTGCTTCATTTCATGTGTGGCAACGTGACACGTTAACCTTTCAAATCGAAAATGGTCGCCAATTGTTAGACAGAGAAACGAATTCGTTGTGGGATTGGTCAGGGACTGGTACTGCCGGACCTCTCGAAAAGCAACAGCTCCATAGTCTCCAATCATATCAGGAATTTTGGCATTCGTGGAAAACATTTCATCCTCAAACCACCCGGTTCCATCCTTAATTTTTTTATTTGACATATATGCGAATTGCCTAAATTAAAGGTGAGATGACGAAACAGCCAAAAACAAAATTTGATTCGAAGAACCTTTGGGGGATCGATATGGGGGGCACAAAAATGGAAGGCGCTATCTTACGATCGGCTGAAGATCCCGAAGTTCTCTTTCGCGATCGGGTTCCTACAGAAGCTGACCAAGGTTATGAACACATGCTTGGTCAAACAAAAAAGCTTGTCGATTTAATGAGTAAAGCTGCTGGCCACAAGCCAATTCAGATAGGCATCGGCACTCCCGGGGTGCATGATCCAAAGCTTGGCACGATGAAAAATTGTAACACCGTAGCCATGAATGGCAGGCCGATGAAGAAGGATCTGGAAAAACTACTGAAGTGCAAATTGGAGCTCGCCAATGATGCTGATTGCTTTGCCCTGGCGGAGACGCAATTGGGCGTTGTGAAAGAACAGTTTCCGGAAGCACGTGTTGTGTTTGGTGTGATCATGGGAACGGGTGTTGGTGGTGGCATCGTCATTGATGGAAAGCCGGTAATCGGACTTCACGGAATTGCAGGTGAGTGGGGACATAATTTTCTTGACGAATCGGGTGGACCGTGTTACTGTGGAAAAAGTGGTTGCGTGGAAAATGTTATCTCGGGCCCCGCATTAGAAAAATATTATTTCAAGGAAACTGGAAATAAAAAACCATTAAAAGATATTGTTGCGTTGGCCGAATCAAAAGTTGATCCGACTGCGCAAAAAA
>CBQWHS010000022.1:0-15163 GCA_967728665.1 uncultured Chryseosolibacter sp.
ACAAAACTGATCGATAGACAGAGAATTAACAAAATATCCTACCAAGTGATTATTTTTGCGGTTCGTTTCTACCTTTTGCCGGCGCAAATCGGCCAAAACATTCGAATTTCTTTTACAAAGCACTAAAATGATCTCAATTACTAACCTTTCGTATTTTATTGGCGGCCGACCGCTCTATGAGAATGCGAATATGTTTATCAAGCCTAAGGATAAAATCGGTCTAATCGGATTGAATGGAAGAGGCAAGTCTACATTATTAAAACTCATTAACGGTGATTATAAAGTTGATGGCGGTTCTATCAGCAAAAGCAATGACTGCACGATAGGTTTTTTAAACCAGGATCTTTTATCATATCAAACGGAAGACGCTATCGTTACTGTGGCGATGGAAGCATTCAAAGACGCCGTGGAAACACAACGTCAAATCGAAAAAATTCTTCACAAACTTGAAACGGAATATTCCGATGACCTCGTTGACAAATTGACCAAGCTGCAAGAAAGATTTGAACACCTTGATGGATACGCAATGCAGGCCAAAGCGGAAGAAGTGCTTGAAGGAATTGGCTTCACAACGGCTGACCTCCACCGGCCTCTGAAAGAATTTTCCGGAGGTTGGAGAATGCGCGTTATGCTGGCGAAACTTTTATTGGAGAAGCCATCTTTGCTAATGCTTGATGAACCAACCAACCACCTGGACTTACCTTCAATCGAATGGGTTGAAAACTATCTTCGGAATTATGAAGGAGCTGTTGTGATCGTTTCCCACGATAGGCGATTTCTGGATAACGTTGTCACGAAAACTGTGGATGTGACGCAACAACAACTGGTGAGTTACGAAGGAAATTTTTCGTTCTATCTGCAGGAAAAGGAAATGCGCCAGGAGATTCAAAACAATGCTTATGAAAATCAGCAGGCAAAGATCCGGCAAACGGAAAGATTTATTGAACGATTCAAAGCAAAGGCTTCAAAATCGAGACAAGTCCAATCAAGAGTAAAGAGTCTTGAGAAACTTGATATGATCGAAGAAGTTGTGGATGATACCGCAGCCGTAAATTTTCGTTTTAAATTCAACCAGCAACCTGGGCGATTTATTATTACTCTTAACAACGTTTCCAAATCATATGGTGACCTTCAAATTTTGAAGAACACTTCCGCATCGATTGAACGCACTGACAAGATCGCCTTGATTGGTGCGAACGGAAAAGGAAAATCAACTTTGTTAAGAATTATTGCTGGCGAAGAACCAGTCGATGGTGAACGTACGATGGGATACAATGTTATTCGTGCATTCTATGCACAGCATCAGTTGGAATCGCTGCAAGTGGATAATGAAATCATTGAGGAAATGAAGCAGGCTGGTTCAGGCAAAACTGAGCAAGAATTGCGAAACGTGTTGGGTTGTTTTTTATTCTCTGATGAAGATCAATTCAAAAAAATAAAAGTATTATCCGGTGGTGAAAAGTCGCGGGTTGCGTTGGCGAAAACGTTGATCTCTGAAGCAAATTTTTTGTTGCTTGATGAACCCACTAACCACTTGGATTACATTTCAGAAAATATCCTTATTCAGGCTCTTCAACAATACAAGGGAAGCTTTGTAGTCGTATCTCACAATCGTCACTTTGTAAACCAGATCGCCAATAAAATTTGGTACATCGAAGACAAACAGATAAAGGAATATCCAGGAACGTATGAAGAGTATGAGTACTGGAAGAAGAAGAATGAAGCGAATGGAGTGGTGAAAGCTGAACCGCCAAAAGCTAAAGTGGAAAAAGTGAAAGAGAATATTCCAGTAGAAAAAAATTCAAATTCGGCTGCCCAGCTTAAAACGCTGGAAAGAGATTTGAAAAAGATCGAAGACGAGTTGGACGCATTGCAGAAAAACAAGGTTAGTTTGGAGAGTGAGATGGCGAAGCCTGAAGTGTATACAAGTCCTGAAAGAATCAAAAAAGCCAAAAAGGATTTAGAAGACGTTACAAATCAAATCAACAAAGCGAACACAACCTGGGAATCGATTGCTATGAAGATCGATCAGCTTGGATGAAAAAAATAGAGCAGCCATCTCCGAAGCCAGAGCCGATCTTCGGAGGTTGGCATTGCTCTTATTGAACTACATTGACTATTGCTAGTTGTAGTTTTTAACCTTTTACGTTCAGAATTGAGTGCGGAAGTATACGGAACGATTGATTTTTAGACCGCTTTGAAAGTCCCTCGAGCGCAACGCTCAACGCCAACAAAATTGCCAAAAACAAAACAGCATAAACATTTATATGCATTTTTCTTTGGACTCCTTCTTCTAGCGTTTCCATACGAGGATCATTACGCTATTTTAGACCCACGCACTAAACGGATGGTTGGAATCAACGGAAAATATATCTGAATCTGAGTCCGATATCGAATGTCAGACGACTGGCTTTATAATAATCAGATTTGTAAATGTTGCTGAATGGATATCGCACACCTGGATTAACTGCAACGCGATAATGTTTTCCAAAACGATAGCTTAATTCCGTTCCCATCAAACCACTAAAGTTAACAGGCTTGAAAGCTGTACTTTGTCCAATTCCTGCTTTTACGGCATCAACCTTTTCACCATCCGAAGTTGCTCTCACGGTGTTTTGAAGAAATAGATCTGTTGATACACCTGCGTTCATTTGAAGCCCTACACCTCTGTTTATAATCATGTATCCCGCTTGAAGAGGCACGCTTAAATACCGGACATTGTTGTTTACGTCATAAGGAGCCGATGCAATTGCACTTTTTTGAGCTGGAGCATCACTGGCAGCCAGTTGATTAAGTTCATTGATACTGGCAGGTCTGAAGGCTGTAAAGTTCTGAGTATTTTGAATCAAAGTTTGTTGTGTGTATTCAGAAGTTTGATTCAAATAATTAACGCCACCTTGAAAAACCCAACGTTCCGTAATTTTTGTTCCCAGGTTCACACCCATCGAATAAGTAACACCCGATGCTTTTGTTTCCTGGTTTGCAATGGATGAAGCGTACGCTGTATTTGTCGCAACGCCAGCAAGCGAAGCAGAAGCTCCAGAATTTACAGACTTAAAAGATCCGGCTGCGAAACCAACAGAAGACCAAAACTTCTCACTGGATTTCTTTATTTTTTCTTGATCCTTTGTTTCTTCTGTCTGCGCTAACTCCTTTTCACGTTGCTCAAGTTTTTGCATCATCGCCACCACAGGATCTACCTCGTTCTTGGCTGCAGTCGGAATTGATGGCGCACTAACGACCACAAGTTTTGCTTCCTTATCGAGAATAAATTCCAAAGAAGGTTTGTCTAACGGAAGTGCGTTGTTTGAAAGCGTGGAAGAAGATGGATCAATGTTGCGAGATTCACCACCGTCAACAGACGCAACTGATGTAGCATCTTGCTGAATAGCCAGAGGCGTTGAAATATTTTTTTGTGCAGATTGAGTATTGACGCCAGCGTGTGATTCTATCTGTAATGAATTAGTTGTGTTGCCGGCGGCAATCTGTTTTGGCTCGTTAAGAACTTTAGATTCCGCCATAGCTTTATCAGCAGATTTTACCTCAGCAGATTCTACCTCAGGGGCTTTCTCTCGCGGTACAGTTTTCTGTACGTGTGAGTTTTGCGCAGAATTTATTTTTTCCGTTGATGGCTTCAACGCAAGTTTTTCCTCATTAACAGGTGTCGATAAAAAATCAGACAATCCAATGCCGATCGAAAACATAATTGATGCCGCTGCCAACCATTGGTACCGAACAAGCCTTTTCCGGAGGGCAACGGCTTTTGCTCTTTCGAGATCCAGCTCTACGTTAGTCCATACGTTATCCGATGGAATAACTTCCGAATCTTTAAAAGCCTCTTTCCATGAATCCTCAAATTCTTGCCTCTCCATATTTCGCGTAATACAACGACTCGTTTAACAGTTTTTGTTGCAATAACATTTTTGCTCTGGAATATTGGCTTTTCGATGTCCCTTCAGAAATTCCAAGTAGCTCCGCAATCTCCTTGTGATTATACCCTTCAATCGCAAAAAGATTAAAAACAACCTGGCATCCTTGTGGAAGTGATTGAATCATTTCCAGCAACTCAGTAAAGTGCAGAGAGGATAAACTTACTTCTTGTTGCGGAAGGTCGATGTCCTGAACGTCAACCATTGGAAAGAGATACAACTTTTTTCGCTGTTGATTCAGCGCTGTATTTACCATAATTCGCGTTATCCAGGTTTCGAGTTTGCTCTCATGCCGGAAATCTTTAATTCCTTGAAACACTTTTACAAACCCTTCCTGCAGAATATCTTCAGCCTCGGCCGTAGTCTTCGAATACCTCATGCAAATGGAAGTCATCTTACGACAGAACCGCTCGTACAGAGCCTTTTGATGACTCCTGTTACCTTTGCAGCATCCGTCTATGAGTTCCTGTTCACTGAACATGTATCCGTATGTACGGCCGTTTTCCATTGGTTAGACCCAATCTATTTTATAAAGGTTGGAATATTTGTTTGTTAATTAAGCTCTATGATAAAAAGTAACGCATTGATCTTCACTTTTTTACTTGCGAGCTGCACACCACTTGTGCAGACGTCCACCTCTTCGGATGGTCGGACTAAAATACTCCAAAACATTGACATGGCATATGAAGGTCAGATTAAAACGGTCCTTCTAAGACCTGCAACCGATGATTTTTTCACATTTTTTGCACCAGCAGTAGCAAAATTAGGCGAGGTTAATCTCTTTCTTGAATTTGACGACCTGACGTCAGAACGTAATTCCTATTACGTAAAACTTATTCATTGCAACCAGGATTGGTCAAAGTCAGACCTTCAGGATCTGGATTTTCTAAATGACTTTAATGAATTCCCTATTCTCAATTTTGAGTTTTCTGTGAATACCGACCTGCCCTATGTGCACTACACTTTTGGTTTACCGAACGTAAAAATCCCTGGCAATTATATTGCAATGGTTTATCGCGGCTCTGATAAATCGGATCTCATTCTCACGAAAAGATTTATGGTTTATGACAATCGAATCTCATTCTCCGGTGATCAAAATTTAATTGGAGCTGGCAGCATAGCCTCTTTAAATCAGCAATTGAACTTTACAATCAATTATCCCCACACCGATTTACTTAACCCGTTGGAAACAGTTAATGTCATGGTCCGTCAAAACCAACGCTGGGACAACATCGTGACGGGGATTAAGCCAAGTTTTGTTCGTGAGATAGAACGACAGCTCGAGTACAGATTTTTTGATGAAGCAAAGATGTTCAAAGGAGGAAATGAATTTCGCTTTTTTGATTTGAGGTCGATTATGTCTCCCGGTAGAAATGTTGCGAGCGTAAACAAATTAGTGAAACCCGTGGAGGCATTCATCGCCAGAGACAAAACCCGTTCGGGACAAGTCTATGCTCAGTACAATGATTATAATGGAAATTATGTTCTTGATAACCTCGACTATCGCGATAACAACTTCAGTAATTATCTGAATGTAAATTTCACACTTCAATCACAACCGATAGCCGGCGATGTTTTCGTTGCTGGAAAATTCACTGATTGGAAATTGAACGAGCAAACAAAAATGCAATACGATTCATCGTCGAAAGAGTATCGCGCAGGTTTCCTGCTCAAGCAAGGTTGGTATGATTACCAATATGTAGTGAAGTCAAAAAACCTGCCTCCGTATTATTTCGAAGGCACTCATTATGAAACCGAAAACATGTACGAGATTTTTGTGTATTACAAGGCATTTCAGCCACGCGCGGATCTATTGATCGGTTACTTGCGATTAGAAAAAAATTCGCGTTAAGCGTATGTTGCTTCCTGTTCGGTGGCGGGTTGAACTGAATCGCTTGTCGCAACGTCAACCATGCCAAATCCTTTATGGGTGAAGTATCCAAGGCCATGATCATACACAAACTGCTGAACTTCTCTTGCAGCGTATAACAGAAAAGGAAATGTGTAACCACGCACTTCGAATTTGATATCGTTATCAAACAATGGGTAGATACGAGCGAATTTCTTGTGTGTGGTCTGAATACGTTGTAAGTAATCGCGGTCAGGTACAATCTGAAATTTATAAAAAGACGCCAGCTGTTCTGCAGAATACTTGCCAGTCGCCTCCATCCTGCTAAGTGTTGAATCGTATAACAAATCTGAAAATTCATCCGTATCCGGCGGGACAAATTTTTTGCTTTTATCATCGTTGAATTCTGCAGGAATTAATACTATCGGAGAAATGCAAAGAAACCGTGACTCATCACCAATCTCAACTTCATCCTCCACTGCAGTGCTTTCCGGAACTAGATGGAGATTTCCAACGATAATTTCCTTTTGCTCGAACACGCGTGCGATAAAGTATTCCAGAAAAATCTTATCAGAGCACGCAAAGACCAGTGTTACTTTCGATGAATAGTAGTGTAAGCCTTTTCGACTCACTTTCGTCTGTCCTTTTAAACCGGAGAAATTGAACTGAGTAAAATCCAGGAACGACTTTTCAGGTCCATACACCAAAAGACCTTTGATAACCTGCGCCAACAGGTACTGGTGGTGAAAGGGAACATAGGCTCCTCGATTTTTGAGCGAAAAAATAATCCTGGTTCTCAAAACCCTTAAAAAATTTACCTTGGGGTTAAAAAATACTCAACCTAAACCCCGCTTTCGGTCTGAAAGTGAGCGGATTATAAAACTAAGAAAAAATTAGAATCGAAATACCCCTTGGTAAGGATTCTTTAAACATTGAATCGAAAATGCATGATATCGCCATCTTCAACCACGTATTCTTTGCCTTCCACGGCCATCTTACCGGCTTCCCGGCAGCCTTGCTCTGTTTTATACTTCTGATAATCAGCAAGTTTAATTACTTCCGCCCGGATGAAGCCTTTTTCAAAGTCGGTGTGAATAACGCCGGCTGCCTGCGGTGCTTTCCATCCCCTTTTTATCGTCCAGGCCCTTACTTCCTTTTCTCCTGCGGTGAAATAAGTAATCAGGTCAAGCAGACTGTAAGAAGCCCTCAGTAATTTGTTCAGACCGGATTCAGTCAAACCATATTCCTCCAAGAAAACTTTTCGATCTGCCTCACTTTCTAATTCTGCAATTTGAGCCTCAATGGCAGCGCTGATCATTACTACTTGCGCATTTTCACCTTTCACAAGATTGCGCAATGCCTCAACGTGCTTGTTGCCTGTGTTCACCGATGCCTCGTCCACGTTGGCCACATAGATCACAGGTTTATCGGTCAATAACTGAAGATCAGCTATCGCTTTCTTGTCCTCATCATCAAATTGCATTGCCCTGGCATTTTTACCGGACAACAGCGTTTCTTTGTATTGTTGAAGGACACTTAGTTCTTTCTTCGCCTTAGCATCACCGGATTTTGCAGTTTTTTCAACTTTAACGATTTTTTTATCGATTGAGTCAAGATCTCTCAACTGGAGCTCGGTGTCAATAATTTCTTTGTCGGCAACCGGATTTACGCGACCATCAACGTGAACGATATTGTCATTTTCGAAACACCGAACAACATGAACAATAGCATCAACTTCACGAATATTTGCCAGAAATTGGTTGCCCAAACCTTCTCCTTTGCTTGCCCCTTTTACCAGTCCGGCGATGTCTACAAATTCGATTGATGTTGGCAGTACCCGCTGCGGTTTCACAAGGTCTTCAAGGATTTTTAGCCTAGGATCTGGGACTGAAATGACACCAACATTTGGCTCGATGGTACAAAATGGAAAGTTTGCTGCCTCAGCTTTATTATTTGAAATCGCATTGAAGAGTGTTGATTTCCCAACATTCGGTAACCCAACAATGCCACATTGAAGACCCATAGTTTCTAATTAAGGGCGCAAATATATCAGGTTTTACACGATGAAACACCTCTGTGATAGGTTTGATGCAAAATCGAACTTCAATAAAAAAAGCTCTTGGATTTCAAGAGCTTCTACTAGGGGTATAGGTTTAAATCGAGGTTTAGTCCCACTTGAGTTCGGTTTCACCAGTGGCTTGGCCGTTGGTTACCGAAGTTTCCGCTTCTTCTCTTTCAGGAGTATTGTCAAATTCGCGAGCATGATCGAACTGTGTGAAATCGACGTTCGGCATTAACTCTGTTTTCACGTGATTAATCGTTCCATTCAACGCTTCAAGAAACTTATTAAAATCTTCTTTATAAAGGAAAATTTTGTGCTTTTCGTAAGTAAAGCCATCTTCCTTAAAACGTTTTTTACTTTCAGTTATCGTTAAGTAATAATCGTTCGACCGGGTAGATTTTACGTCAAAAAAATACGTCCTCTTTCCTGCCTTTACTTTCGCGGAGTAAATTTCATCTCTGCCGTTTGTCTTGTTTTCTTCCACAATCCTTCAATTTAGTAGTTAGGTTTACGATTGATTCTATCGAAGATAGTATTTTGACAAATGATTGCAAACTAACTCATAAATATTTTAGTTTGAATCAAATGGGTTTTTCCCTGTAAAAAGGCGAAAAATATCATCATTCACCGCATTTTCCAATTATTGTGAGCACGAAACTGAGCGAAATCCATCAAAATGTCAGCCTTGAGTTACTAGCCCGTCAAATGGTTGAAGGCTTCATAACCGGGTTGCATAAATCTCCTTATCACGGCTTTTCTGTGGAGTTTGCGGAACACCGGTTGTATAATGAGGGCGAGAGCACGCGACATATCGATTGGAAAGTCTACGCCAGAACCGATCGGTTGTTTACTAAACGATATGAAGAAGAAACTAATCTTCGATGCCTTATCGCTATTGACACGTCCTCGTCCATGTTTTATCCTGAGCAGACAAAATCGAAGATTCGTTTTAGTGTCTACGCAGCCTCTGCATTAAGCTATTTGTTGAGTCGCCAGCGTGATGCTGTTGGTGTTTGTCTCTTCTCAGATCAGATCGAAACGCTGACGCCTGTAAAATCCACGGCGACTCACCTTGACAAAGTCTTTACGATCCTTAACAATGTAGCAGCTAAGCAACCGACACAAAACCAAACGAATGTCGGCAAGGTGCTTCATGAAATCGCAGAAAAGATTCACAAGCGCTCGCTGGTTATTATTTTCAGTGACATGTTTGACGGACAGGAAAATCTGGATGATGTATTCAAATCACTACAACATTTGAAACACAACAAACATGAGGTGATCGTTTTTCATGTAAGCGATAAAAAAACAGAGCTCTTGTTCAACTTTGAAGACAGGCCGATCGAATTTGTGGACCTCGAGTCCGGAGAAAAAATTAAGCTGAATCCATCGGATGTGAAAACACACTATCAGGAAGAGGCGAGTCGTTTTTACCTGGCATTAAAGATGCGTTGCAATCAATATAAAATTGATTTCGTTGAGGCAGACGTAGAAATGCCCTTCAATCAGATACTTCAAACGTACCTGATCAAGCGCACAAAAATGAGATAGAATTACAGACCAATCAGAACGACTAGTTTTGTTCAACTTCCTGATGTAACCACGCCTTTTTCGCCATCAGTTCTTCTTTAGTCTCGACATAATCAGGATCAGGTACGCAACAATCTACAGGACAAACGGCAGCACATTGCGGTTCCTCGTGAAAGCCAGTGCACTCAGTACACTTACCTGACACTATATAGTAAAATTCATTCGAAACCGGAGTTTGCGGAGCTTTGCCGTCTACAGCTGTACCATCTTCAAGTTCTACCTTCTCCAGCTTAGTACCCCCAGCCCAGTTCCATTCACGCCCACCTTCGTAGATTGCGGTATTCGGACATTCCGGCTCGCATGCGCCACAGTTGATGCATTCGTCCGTAATTATTATTGCCATGCTTTTCCTACTTTTGAACCTTTAAAAGACAAAAATACTTTCAAATTGTTATCCTGCAAAACGGATATGGGCACCTAAAAGTTTATGAATCTTGTTGATAGAATTATTGCGTTCGAAAAGCTTGGAAATTACCTGTCTGCAATCGATCCCAATGAATTTAAAATACTATGTGAAAATGCCCGAAATGAAAACTCTTGGTTCACCGTTGAGAGTGTAAAAGCAAGCTTCGAGGGATTAAACCAATTTTTAACACAAGATGCACTTCAGCGCTGGATCGCCTCTTATCAGATTAAAGAAAGCGCTAAAACTGTTGCCGTTGTGATGGCCGGAAATATTCCGATGGTGGGCTTTCATGATTTTTTATGCGTCTTGATTGCAGGACACCGCTTTCTCGGAAAGCTGAGTTCAAAAGATACCGTGCTCTCCCGATTTATTGCGAACAAGCTCATCGAAATCGAGCCTCGATTTTCCGATAGCATCGCGTTTGAGGATCGACTGAAAAACTTCGATGCGGTGATTGCTACCGGCAGCGATAATTCAGCTCGGTATTTTCATTATTATTTCAACAGGTATCCAAACATCATTCGTAAAAACAGAACTTCAGTTTCGGTGCTGACTGGAAAAGAAACAGATGATGAATTGAAAGCTTTGGGCGATGATGTTTTCACTTATTTCGGTCTTGGATGCCGGAATGTTTCCAAACTGTTCGTACCCAAGAATTATGATTTCGGTCGATTGTTCGTCAGCTGGGATACTTTCAAAAGTGTGTTGATGCATCATAAATACCACAACAATTATGATTATCAAATGTCCATTTTGCTTTTGAATAAAGTTGTTTTTTTGGATACTGGATTTGTTATGCTCCAACAAACATCCAAACTCGTTTCACCTATTTCGGTTTTGTATTATGAAACGTATAGCGATGAAGGCGACCTCGCGTTAAAACTTACAAACGCTAAAGAGAAGATTCAATGTGTTGTTGGAAATGCCAAGCCAGCAACCGTCAAGTTTGGAAGGACACAACATCCCGACCTTTGGGATTATGCCGACCAGGTTGACACCATGAAATTTTTAACAAACCTATCTTAAGGTTTTTGTCCTCGTAAGACTTCCACCCAGCCGGTCAAAGGCTCCGCAGATCCAACCTGCAACCTGTAGTAATATATACCATCTGCTGCGCCTTCACCGTGCCAATCGTTTTGATAACTTTTCGAGGTATAAACTTCTTTGCCCCAACGGCTCGTAACGATAAGTTTGATGTTGTTCTCTCCTATCGGGAGATTACGAATGAAGAATATATCATTCGAGCCATCTTCGTTTGGCGTGAAAATGTTTGGTATGAAAATATCCCGATCCAAAGGTACTCTTGCAATTCTCTCAAGTGCGCAACCTAGCGCATCTTTTACTTGTATTACGTAACGTCCTGGAGGTACAGTACGATAAATCTTCTCGTATTGAAGGTCTGAATTAGTCGTTACCTGTTCGAAGGGCGCTTCATAGGATTGTTGGGCCGGCGAGGATGCAGAATCCATTTCAATCTTAATTTCGTAAGGCGTGGTTCCTCCAGTAAACTTGTTAACCTGAACCGTACCAGAGGCAATGTCAGCAAACGACTCTTTTATCTCGTCCACAAAGAAATCGAGAGGTGCTGGAACAGTCACATCGGTTAAAATCGATTTAATCTCGCAAGCTAACGCCGTATTTGTTTGGACCAGTTGGATCTGGTAATCATCTGGTGTTCTTAAAAACGGATGAGCAGATCTTGTCAGCACATAGTTACCTGTTGTTGGCAACGCGCTAACAGGAATTGTTTCTACTAAAGCACTTGTAAATTTCTTATAGACTCTGATTTGTAACGAAAGCGATGGATCGCCTACAATGTTGGTCAATGACAATTCTATATCAGTACCAGTGCAGGTAAGGTTCGGTGAAAAACCAACGGTGTAGATTCCGGTAACATCCACCATCGAACTGCGCGTTGTACAAGTACCTGCTGCGTTCGATCGCATATAAATATAATATTGTCCACGAGCCAATTGGCTAAAGGTCACGGAAGGATTGTTGTAATTTTTAAACTCACTGTCCGCTGGAATGGTGAATTGATCCGGACTGATCGCCACCTGGAACGATCCGACGTCAGAAATTGAAACCGTGACTCCGCCACTTGATCCGTTGTTTGTACAATCTGCATCTGTTTTTGTAATCACGGCATTTATATAACCAGGGAAGGTTACGTTGGCGGTGAAATCTGCAGTGCAATTTCCTCCGTCCTTAACAGTCATCGTGTAAGCACCACCGGCGAGGTTTGTAAAGGAGTTTGCCGCCTGGAAGTTGATGCCGTCAATGGAAAACTTGTAGCCAGTTCCTGTTCCTCCGGATGCAGTGATACCGGTTATGGCACCATCATTTCCGTTACACGTTGCAGGTGAAATGCTGAAGGTTGAAGCTAATGCTGGATTAGAATCCTGAATAACAATCCGAACCGAGGCATAGCAAGGATCACTAGAATTTCTCCTTACACTAATCACGCGCTCAAATGTTGGTGCTGCTCCTGCCGGAATTCCGTTGAGCTGATTCCCAGCTGTGAAGGACTTGAATGAATCTGTCACCCCTCCATCCAACGACCATTCTAAAACATTTCCGGTCTCACCAGGAACATCCAACACAATAGAACCACTGGCAGTGCCCGAGCAAACAGGTCCGATAACATTTGTAGCGATAGGAGTCCCAACCGTACCTGATTGATCTATTGTGACCTGACCAGACTTGATACAAGATGGATCGCCATATTCAATCGAGTAACTGTAAGTACCAATAGGCAGCCCGTTAAACGTTGAGTCATTGAAGTTTGTCCTTGCGATTGACAGGTTTGTTGTTGATGTTCCCTGGATGGAAATTTTTACGCCGGTGTTATTCACAGCAGGAACAAATGGCTTAATACTGAAAACAATTTTTCCATTAGACAAAGTGCACTGTGCAGCAGAAGGTTTTGGTGTAACGACTACAGTGGAGCATAGACCAGTTCCACTACCACAACCACCCGGCAAAGCGATTGTTATCGCAGCAGGGGTTGATTTACAGCCTGAAATATTGTCTTTGATCACAGCGCTATACGACCCAGTCGCCAGACCTGATATTGTAAAACCAGAAGAGCTGGAAGTTCCTGCCTGGAATGTTGTTCCACCATCTACCGAAAATGTATAAGAGCCTGCAGTCCCACCTTGAAGATTCGAGAATGTAATTATGCCGTTTGATCCGGTGCAAGTAGTGACATCTGTTTTCGCAATTGTGCCAAAAACCTTCGATGCGATCACAATGGTATTCACTGTAGACTGACATCCATTAGCATCCTTTACCAGCACGGAATAAGTGCCTACTGGTAAGTTTGCGAAGGTCTCAGCGGTTTTCGGTGTAGTAGTAAATGTTGCACCATTGTCGATAGAAAACACATAGGGGCTAGTCCCTCCTGATACCGATGTAATTTTGATTTGTCCGTCATTCCCACTACATACATCAGTCTTAGCAATGACAGGCACAGAACAACCGCCTCCTGAGCCACCTGTACACAATGGATTGGTTGGCGCCAGAACATTGATCAAAAGTTGCTTAGTAATTGAGCAACTGTTCGCATCATATTGAACATTGATCGTTTGCACTCCTGTCAGTCCTGTTGGATCAAAATTAGATCCAGTTACTTGCGTGCCTGTGAACGTCAAGGTTCCACCAATCGGAGTTGCTGAAGTGAGTGTCGTAAGATCCAGTGTTCCACCATTCTGGCAGTAACTGGTGTTAAATGTATTCAACGTGATCGAGTTAAAAATAATTTGCACATCATCAACGCTGGGTGTACAGCTTCCGCTAGAGATTGTCCATGTCAATACGTATGTCTGCCCTGCTGTTCCAGAGAATGAGGTGTTTCGATTATTCACATCAGCTATAGCCCCGAGACCATCTGGATTTCCCCCGGTAGCGAAACTCCAGATTCCAGTACCGATCGTTGGTGCATTACCAGAAAGTGTCGTAGTTGTTACACACGGATTCTGATCAATACCAGCGTTTGAAACTGTCGGCGCATTGTTAAACTGAATGGAGACCTGATCTTGACTTGAACAAGTACCGCTTGTAATTGTCCATATTAAGTTATAAGTCTGTCCCGCGGTACCCGTAAATCCGCTTCCTTGATTATTAACATCAGTTATTACGCCTGAGCCTCCTGGATTGCCGCCGACTGCAAAGCTCCACTGTCCAACTCCCACTGTAGGCGTATTACCAGACAAATTTGTGCTTGTAGCCCCACAGACAGATTGATCAGTTCCTGCATTGGCCGAAGTAGGACCTGTAGGACTATACTGAATTGAGACATCATCAGAAGAACTCGTACAAGAACCATTCGAGATTGTCCACTTCAAAATATATGTGATGCCGGGTGATCCATTAAAATCACTCTGCCTGTCTACCGGGTCGACAATGACACCCAAATTGTCTGGATTACCTCCCACAGCAAAACTCCACTGTCCTGTTCCTGTGGTAGGATTATTTCCATTCAACCCAATTGTTCCACATGCATTAAGTATATCTGCACCCGCAACTGCAGTGGTTGGTGTTTGATCGAATGTGATCGAAACGTCATCTGTATTTGGCGTGCATGCACCGTTCGATACAGTCCATCGGAGTACATAAGTCTGACCTACCGCTCCGTTAAATGCAGAATTATTAACGGAAGGCGAGACAACAGTTCCACCTGTTCCGCTTTGAATTGTCCATGCTCCTGTCCCAATTCCAGGGCTCACTGCGGCCAGTGTCGTCGAGGTTCCACAAACAGGCTGGTCGGGACCTGCATCTGCTGCAGAAGGTGAATCATTGTTTGACAACGTTACATCATCGGTGCTCGTACAAGATCCGTTTGAAATGGACCAACGAAGCGTGACCGAAGCACCTACATTTAAGCCCGTAACTGTTGAATTGTTTTGAGTGGGCGATGTGATAGAGGCACCGTTTGCCGATCCTACAATAGCCCACTGTCCTACTCCAGTAGTTGGAACGTTAGCGGCTAGTGTGAATGAGCCGGTATTACACTTAGGCTGATCCGGTCCGGCAGAAGATGGCGTTACCCCTGTTGCACTGAAAGCAATCATCACATCGTCAAAGCTTGTAGTACAAGTTCCGTTACTAATAGACCAGCGCAGCGTGTATGTTTGCCCAGGCGTACCGTTAAAACCACTGGTTGGTGAAGAAGCCAAAACAATATTTCCGTTCCCGTCAACATTTCCTCCTGGAGCAAAACTCCACAATCCAGTTCCAACAGTCGGAGTATTTCCAGCCAGTGAAACAGTTCCACAAACTCCAGGTTGATCTGTCCCCGCTGCAGCAATTGTTGGAGTTTGATCAAC
>CBQWHS010000023.1:0-15131 GCA_967728665.1 uncultured Chryseosolibacter sp.
AGTTCCTTTCATTCAGCGCATTGCTCCGTACTACAAGGGTTTGATTTTTAGGAAGCATCAATTCATCCTCAATTATTTCTAGCGTTTCGTGAGCCCGTTTAAGACCGGAAGTAAAGATATTGTCAAATTTCAGGTGCTTCTTTCTAAGCTTACGTCCGGCATCCTTCGCCTCTTTTTTTCCATAATCCGTGAGCGATACATCTAACTGTCCTGTAAATCGATTTTGAAGGTTATATTCGGATTGTCCGTGCCTTATGATTACAAGGTAGGGCATGGCTAGACAGTCAGTGATTTTAGACCCATCAAATCCTCGATCTCAGATTTGATAAGCTCATGTGGTTCACTACCTGGGAATTCGTTTAAAAGTAAGCTCGCGGAGTTGAATATTTTTTCCTTCAGCTTTTTGCTGAAAGCCAGAGAATGAATTTGAAAAAAATCCCTAAAGCTGGATAGCGCGTGATCAGCGCTCATTGAGTTCTCAATCGCATAGCGAATGCCCGCATGAATGCAGTCTACCAAATGCTTCTGCAAGACCGGATCTCCTTCTACTAACGGACGCCACGTCTTTTCAACGTGATCGGTCAATTTCAGCAGATCAGCATTAGAGAGTATACCTTTTTCGGATGCAAGTCCAAAGAACAAGTACCCAATATGTTTGTAGATATCTTCAAAATTAAATTTCATGGCTGGTGGTTGATAACTCTGTTCTGCCGGAGCGAAAAGTATTAACGATTAAAACAAACGCTTCGATAAGTACTGCTATTGCGCCAAAAATAATGATTAGTGGAAATAGCAAATAAGGCTTGTCCAAACCTTTGGCAGTAGATTCGATAAACTTTTCTCCTGTACTCATATTTATATCAGTCCGGTTTTAAATAATTCGATCACTAAATTTCAGGACCCGAAGCTGTTTCCTCATGGCCTTTGGTTTTCTTTACCTTACCGGAAACTGTCTTGAGCAGTTCCTCAAACTTCTCATCGATCTTGTCATTGATGGCTTCCGCCAGATCCTCACTTTTTTTGGAAATTTTTTTTCGCAATTTGTCACTCTTATCCGGGGCCATTAAAATTCCAATTACTGTGCCAGCAGCAACGCCAGCAAGAACACCTAATAGAGCTTTACCTGTTGTCATAACATTATTTGTTTTTTTATGAGAGCAAACTATGGAGATGGAAAGACTTTCCCTGTGACAATTGTCATCAGCTGAACCAACATATATCAGGATGAAAAACAACAACAAATATTTGCCTTGGATTGGAAATTCTTTAACACAAGAGAAATATGACTTGTGCGGTTGAATTCCGGTCGCATGCACCTATCCCTAAGGTATCACTCGCTTAACCTTCTCGGAACGAATTGCACGCTCAGTAATCTTAAACACTTCACTTTTAATATTCCTGAACTGTTTTACAAATGTTGTAAACTTATTCTCAAGCCTTGCGTGGTCTTCTCTATAGTTATGTACACTTTGCACAAACGGATTTTCAATCAAGTCTGCTATGTGCTGCTTGTGGAGTGTAATGCTTTCCTCCAGCAAGACCCTGTCTTTCTCCAGGGTTGAAACAAGTGAGACCATTGCGCGCGTTTGTTCGATATTCTTTGGATCGATCAGTAATAGAAGATTCTTGTCAATCAATAACCCGAAAAAATTCAATTCATCCTCAAAGAATTTTACATCAGAATACCAATGCTGAGTTATCGCATAGAGCGATTGCAAAAACTCTTCTTGCGGAATAAAGTTCTTTTGGTCTGCATCTTTATCGGTCGCATTTGATTTGTCTGTAGTAGCCATATAAATTCAGTTTAGTACCCGTTATTTAAACGACATGAACAAAGATTAATTAAAGTCGTAGACAGAATACCTAATGGAAAGTTCGCTCACCATCTCATCACCTACTGCGTTTGTCGAAACACGATAGCATTTACAAGAATGCCTTTGATGCCGTCATGGATTCAATGGCGTAAACAACAGCTCATCATCTGAGCTGCTATCCCCTTCAAATCGATGTACCTCAGTTATCTCGAACTTGTCAGGAGACAATGAAATATTACCCGAAAAGATACCATCAATCCAAGATTGGAATCAATGTTAATCCCCGTTCCTTCAAATCGCTGATTGCTTCAGCAACTGTTCTATAATTGTTCATATTCAATACCAATCTAACCGGCTTCAATGTCATACACTATGATGAAGATCATCTTAACGAATGACTGTTGTTATCCCGGGATACTACCATTCGTGAGATATTCGGGTATGATTACTATGACCGAAAAAAATACGCTTTGGAAAAAGATGCTCGATGCATGCATCGCCAAACAGCAAACCCTGATTGATGATTTTAAAGACAGAATAACAGCGCTTTTGCAAAATGATGGGCTGGGAAATGAAGAAGAATATGACAATAACGAGTTGTCGCAAAAAGCGCAAGCCGCAGAAGAAGTGAATTCCATCAATGAAGCATTGGATCTCGCAAATGAGGAGATGAATGTACTGTTGAATTTAAAGTCGGTCAAAGCCGTCCGCACACATGTTGAACCCGGCGCAGTTGTAATTACCAACCTAACCACTTTTTTCATATCGGTTAGTACCGAGCAATTCAATTTGGATGGAGAAACATACGTAGGGCTCTCCACGAAAAGTCCACTATATCAAGCTATGAAAGGGTTCACAAAAGGACAAACGTTTCACTACAATGGCATCAGCTATAAGATCAAGGACATTTTTTAATGGCGACAACATCTATAAACGATCTTGATCTTTCTCCAAAGCCGGGAAAAAAATACTGGAAGAACGGAGCACGCGAATGGCGTGAGGAGTTCATCTATTTTCTTATGGTGGATAGGTTTCATGACGACCTGATTCGTCATCCTTTACAGACCACAGGAAAGACTAAAGGATTCGGTAATGAAGATCAATTAACGAAGAGTTGTGGTGGAACACTACGCGGCATAAAAAACAACCTTCAATATATTAAAGACCTTGGTTGCACCTCACTATGGCTAAGCCCGGTATTCGAAAATAACGATCAATCTTATCACGGATATGCCATTCAGGATTATACAACAATTGATAAACGTTTCGGCACAAAAGAAGATCTGGCAGACCTGGCAGATACAGCGCACTCTCTTGATATGAGAGTCTTTCTTGATATTGTCTTACATCATTCCGGGGATAACTGGTCATATCCCAATGACCTACCCTATTACTATTACAACGGAGCAACGTTCCCTTTCGGAAAATGGAGAAATGAAGCTAAGCCCATCCCCATTGAGTTACGAAATCCTGACTTATACGGCCGTAAGGGGCAAATGAGAAACTACGATGCTTATCCCGAATCTAAAGATGGAGATTTTCAAACTTTAAAAGCATTTAAGAATGATGATTCACCGGAAGCGCTATATGTTCAGGAGTTGCTCACCAAAATTCATTGCTATTGGATTAGAGAAGCTGATGTTGACGGCTTTCGTCTGGATGCTGTTAAACATATGGGAGAAAAGTCTATTAGCCAATTCTGCTCACACGTACGAGAATATGCTTTTAAACTGGGTAAGCGAAATTTCTTCCTTTTTGGAGAACTCGTCGGCCCGGAAGAATTATACAACAAATACATTGGTCCGAAAACTTCAATTCAACTGGAGGACACTGCGATCTACTATGGTCTTAACTCTGTTCTCGATTTTCCTCTTTACCATGTGTTGTCCAATGTTATTCTAGGAAAATCTACACCAGAAAAACTTATTGAACGTTACGAGTCACTTCGGAAGAACGCAATGTCGCGCGGTGAGTTCGGGGAATTTCTGGTGACATTCATAGACAATCATGACCAGGTGGGCCAAAATCCAAAAAAACGTTTTGGTCACGATGCAACAGAATCACAAATCATTGCAGGAATAGGATTTCTACTATGCGCACTCGGCACCCCATGCATTTATTACGGGACTGAACAGGGTTTTCAAGGTTCAGGCGAGGGTGACTGGAATGTTCGTGAAGCAATGTTCAGTCTTGACGACCAAAAGATAAACGCGCTAAACAAGCATAACTCAATGTATAAAGAGATAGCTACGCTTGCGAACATTAGAAAAAACAGGGCCGTTTTGAAATTTGGCCGAATGTACATGAGGGAATCTTCCCAAGATGGCAAAACGTTTCGAATGCCACTGGATCATGATTGCATGCTTTCCTTTTCAAGAATCTTGTATGACGAAGAAATGCTCATTGTCTACAACGATTCCCTTGTTAACGAAGACGAAGAATACATAGAGGTGGATAGGCATCTAAATCCTGAAGGAACAGTGTTTCGATTTTGCTATGGCGACAAAGGAAAGGTTCACGTATTAAAAAATGAAGACAGCAGCCGACACTTCGTTAAACTGCGGCTTAAACCAGGTCAATTTGTGATTCTGAACAACAAGAATACGGAAGGATAAACACACGATCGACACGTGACAAATGTCTTGTTGATGACTAACGTTAATCATATCATGCCGGTATTACATCATTTAGTTTTATTAAACGTTAACCAACTCATTGTGAAGCGCCGTCTCTGCAATCGATGAAATCGATCCGGAAAAAGTTGCCGGATTAATTAAGAAGGCAGTCGCTCGAATATTCAAAAAATACCCCGCTGGGTTGGGCAAAGCACCAGCTACAAAGAAGTCGTCTCAAATTGACCAGCTATGAAAACAAAAATCAATTCGCTGAATGATGCGCTCGCATTTCTTCTTCAGGGCTTATACTTTACGGAAGTAAAACTTAAGGAAGAGTTTCCTGCGTGTTGCAACCAGATCACCTCAACCCGGATTCGAAATGAAATCAACAACTACATAGAGAACGCAGATAACAAGCTGTTGAAACTTGAGAGGATCTTTAACTATCTTCTAAAAAATCCTTTAACCAGAAACAATGAGGTAGTTAATGAACTGATGAATGAAACGCATCAAATGCTCGCGTCCACAAATTCATCACACCTTAAGGATATCTTGAGCATCGGATGTATTCAAAACATTAACGCATATAAAATTTCCAATTACAGGTCTGCGTATATGATCGCAGTTGAATTGGAACTCGATACGGCAACCGACCTTGTTCAGCAAATACTGGAATGGGAGATCGAAACAGCCAAAGTTCTTGCAGCACTTTCCATAGAAGAATTCAATAACGCTCAACGGCCAACGGCTTAACTATTATGCTCGGCAAACTGTCCAACACCCAGATCGACCAGGTTCTTAGTGCCCAGTATGTAGGACGAATTGGTTGCTGCACTAGCGAGAAAATGTATGTTGTTCCGGTCACGTACGTATATCACGAAGGCTATATCTATGCCCATTCAAAAGAAGGGATGAAAATTAAAATGATGCGCAAAAATCCGAATATCTGTTTTCAGGTTGATGTTATGGAGAACATGACCAACTGGCGAAGCGTTATCCTGTGGGGTGAGTACGAAGAGCTAAAGGGTGAAAAGGAACAGCAGGCGGGTATGAAGATCATGATGGATCGACTTGCACCATTTATCACAAGTGAAACAGTCAGGCCTTCTCATAGCTACTCACATCCACCTGAAGTTGTAGAAAAAGGATTCAAAGCAGTTGCCTATCGGGTTAAAATTACTGAGAAGACTGGACGCTTTGAGAAAGTCTGATTATCGATAGACCAAGACTACTATGTTACTTGAATTTGAAAAGTAATTGTCCACTTCATTCAATTCATATTTGTAAAATATCAAAACCCGGTAGTACAAGACCACCGGTTTGAAAAACTTCACATCATCTCACGCAGCTGCCTTCTCTTTGCTTTGCATAAACTTGTTTATGAGGTCTGGAACCTTCTCGAAAATATTGGATATAGATTTACTCTGATGAGTGGAGATGAAGGATATCTCGCTTCCTTTCGAAACAAGAAAACCAATGGGATCTATCCCGATACCTCCACCAACTCCGCCTCCATGGCCCTTTCCATTTTTAGGAGAATCACCTTCTCCTCCTCCACTTCCAAATCCTACGCCAACGCGAACAACGGGTACGCAGGTAAATTCACCAAGCTTAAATGCTTCTCCAATGACTGTTTCAGTTTTGGCTTCCTTCTGAATAAATTCAGTAAGTTTCTGCAGTAATGTTTCGAAATTCATTTCCATAATTATTTATTTGAGTGTTAAAAACCGAATATATGTTCCGAGCATTTTACCTAGTTTAGCTTCAATGTTCAATTCAATAAAGTTTTCATTGTGGAAATTGATCTTGAGTCGTACATGCTCCTGATTAACAAAAACCATCAATGGCAATAGTTGTGCATTCAGAACCACATCGCCCGTATCCATTGAAATATTACATTTTTTACAGCGTAATGAATTGATCATACCTCGGAAAAGCACCACCCATGCTTCCTTGGATTTTTTTGTTTTATGTTTTGTTGTTTCGGTGCGCGTTCCGTGGCTTTTTGCGTTTTTTCCCGGCCGTATTCTCCATCCGAACAATTTCATTTTTATAAATGGATCTTCTCCAGGTTGCACCGTAAACAACACTGTACCTAATTGACTGATCGAATATAGATTGCACTCCGTGTTTACTTTCAGGTAGACTGGCACAAATAAAACCCACAAGACAAGCAGGAGCAACATTGCAAATGGAATAGCCAAATAGATCATTTCTCCTTTTTTAATTTCCTTTCAGGTGTCGTGCCATAGACATAATCCCATAACGGAGATGAAACCCCAAAAACAGTTTCACCATTTTTATAGTGATGAATCGCATGGTTAACCCAAAGTTTTCTCATAAAATTCTTTGGTGGTTGATACACATGAACAATATAGTGGACAGATAAATATGCCGCATAACCGGTAAAAAACCCCGGCATAAAAGCAAACGCAAGATCCCCCATTAGAAGCCGGAAGAACCATAACAGAATAGTGGCGAGAGTAATACTGAGCAGAGGTGGCATTGCCAACCTGTCTTTATCCTTCGGGAACTCGTGATGTACTCCATGGACCATGTACTGAAACTTCTTCCGAAAAACCGTTGGCACAGAAATATGAAAGAGATAACGATGCACATTATATTCTACCCAAGTGAAAGTCAGTAAGCCCGCTGCAAACATCGCTATGGTTAGCCCCGGTGACAGAGATGTGTGTGTAATACTCCAGAAAAGAAGCGATATTCCATAGAGCAAGAAAATAGAGACAGGTACTGAAATATGTGTCCTCGTCAGCGTTTCTAATAGTGGACTTGAAAACAGAACTTTTGTTCGCTGGTGTTTTGCATTGATCATACTTCTATTTCTCTTTTTTGAATCCTTAACAAAGCCTTGACTTCATCAACTTCCACCGTAGGATATTCGATGTAGAACTCTTCTGCAGACTGAACCTCGTTGCTCATACGCACGAAGACAACTTCATCTGCTAATCCTCCTATTTGACGGGCGGCCTCTTCTGAAATAATCGGAACGGCAATAATTACTTTTGCAGGCTTTTGCTTCATTATGCTTGTGACGCAAGTAATGAGTGAGTCACTTGCCATTGAAATATCATCCACTACTATAGCGGTTTTATTAAAGAGCGGGATTGAAGGATTGTTAGAAAAGTAACTTTGCCATTCACTGCGAAGCACAGCTCGCAACAAAGCTATCTGGTGACTTATGTAATCCTGGGGAGTGTCACGACGGTTATTCTGAACCACAACGCTATCTAAACTGACTGATCCGATGCTCCTGGTATTGTCAGTCGGATCTGCAATCCTTCGGCATGGGAACACCTCTAAGGGCAAGCTTAATAGTTTCGCAATACTGGCAGCCACAACTAATCCGCCTGTTGATATGCCTATAATGACCGCGTCGGATGTTCTATGCTCTTTCAATTTCAAGCCTAAGAGTTTACCCGCTTCTTGCCTGTCAGAAATCGTGTACATATCAATGGCAACCATACCCTAAATGTTTAAGTAAATGTATTTCTGAATAGAGCGATATCGAATGATGCCAATCATTAGTCTACGATGACAATTGTCAGCAAATAGCATGTTGATCGTCATGCTTAAAGGACTGCAGGTGCCATACCTTGATAAATATTTATAACGACATGATGGCGGAAGCAAAATCAGAAATCAAATTCCTGAGAGGTCCACAATCAAGATGGGAGGAGTTTAAGTTTACGATAAAAGTCCTTCTCGAATTCGTGAAGGGTTTTAGGGCGCTTCATTTCGTGGGA
Organism: uncultured Chryseosolibacter sp.; assembly: GCA_967728665.1. Taxonomy (GTDB): domain Bacteria; phylum Bacteroidota; class Bacteroidia; order Cytophagales; family Cyclobacteriaceae; genus Chryseosolibacter. The sequence continues at coordinate 8,194 of CBQWHS010000023.1, forward strand.
CCTTGCGTTACATTTTTCGGTTCAGCGCGTTTCGATGAAAAACATGAGTATTACGATTTCACTAGAAGAGCTGCTGCCGAAATTGCCAAACTAGGATTTACTATAATGACTGGAGGCGGTCAGGGATTAATGGAAGCTGCCAATCGCGGAGCAAAAGATGTTGGTGGTCGATCAGTCGGTTGCAATATTGTTTTGCCGATGGAGCAAAAGCCCAATTCCTTCCTGGACAAATGGGTAAGCATTCGTTACTTCTTTGTGCGCAAAACCCTACTTATTAAATATTCATTTGCATTTATTGTTGTGCCGGGAGGCTTTGGCACCCTCGATGAATTCTTCGAGGCACTAACCCTAACGCAAACAAAAAAAATACAACAGTTTCCAATTATCGTTTTCAATAGAACATTTCACAAAGACCTGCTTGAGCATATTGACTGTATGAAACTTAAACACACTATTTCCCCGCAGGATCTGACATTAATCCTTGTCACAGACTCAATTGACGATGCTATTCAATTTATTAAAGAGCAGAGTATCGCCAGATATGGTCTTGTCGCTGGCCCAAAACGGTCTCCTTTGAAGTTGTTATTTGAACGAAATTAAATCTGGACGCACATGAAATTCCGTAACAAACACATCGTCATTACGATCATCCTGATCATCATACTTATTTCAATAGCAATTAAAGTGTGGGGAGATTTTTAAACTCAGTTGCTTCAGGGATTGTGTGATCAAACGTGATCCTGAATTCGCTGCCTTTTCCTGGCTCACTTATCACTTCTATCGAACCCTGCAGCATATCCAGGTAATGCTTCATGATGTGCAGACCCAACCCCGTTCCCTGAATATTTCCGGTATTCGATGCTCTGAAAAATCGCTCAAATAAATGTGACTGGTCTTCTTTTGAAATTCCTATGCCGTTATCCTTTACCGACAGATGCACTTTATTGTTTACATCGGAGTATACATGTATGTCATTGCTTTCCTTTGAATATTTAATAGCATTCGACACTAGATTATTCAAAATGCTTCCAAGTAATGCAGGATCAGAATAAATCTCCTCCTCTCCTTTGTGCTCATAAATTATGCGCTGCCCCGGCTTCGCAAAGGACTTGAAGTTTTGACAAAGAGTCTCCAGTGTTTCCTTCATGTTGAATCGCTCGTGTTTTGGCTCTATTCGACCTTCTTCAATTTTGGTTAGGGATAGGAATTCATCAAGGATAGAAGTAAGCAAATTCACCGAACTCTTGATCCGGGTAATGTGTTTCTCAATCTTATTTTTGTTCCCACCAAGGGCGTAGCTATCCAGCAGGAATGCTGATGAAAGAATGGTTGTAAGAGGAGTTCTGAATTCATGCGACGCCAGGGTTACAAAATTAGATTTAAGCTTGTTGAGCTCGATCTCGGCAGTCAACGCATTCTTAATTTTTTCTTCAGCCTCTTTATGAACCGTCATATCCTGTATTGCACTAAGAAGGCAGTTTTCATTTCTAACCAGAATCGATTGCATAGAGATTGAAACATAGATTGGATCACGATTCTTGGGCTTCAATTGGACTTCGATACCCTTAACTGTACTACTATTTCTTGCTCCGCCTACAATTGCATTTCCCTGATCAGTGGTCGGCAAGATGCCTAACTGCACGGCAGTATTGCCTATGAGTTCCGATTTGCTGAACCCGATAAGCTCAGAGCACGATTTGTTACAATCCATGATCTCACCGGTATCAAGACGACTTATTACAATTCCTATTGGACTTTCATAAAATAGTTTAACGAATAATTCGTTGGCGTTCTTTAATTCCTCCTGCGCCCTAATTCGTTTATTGAAATTAATTCGAATTGAAAAAAAGGTTACAAAAAGTAGAAGCCCGATCCCACCCATCAATAAAAACAAATTTCTATTGAATGCAGCAACACTCTCAACGTTTGCCACGTCTCTCACCGCAAGCAAACGCTTCTCTTCTCCTTTAATTCTACTGATGATTCCGCGGATCTTTACGTGGTATTCACTGTTAATCAATATTCGATCATCAACCGCCCTGGAATTGAGCCGTACTTGTGAATCATTCAGTACACTATCCTTAAAGGCATTGAGACTTCCAATGAGCAATCGAAGTGTGTCAATTCTAGACTGTTGCAATACATTGTCAGCGGTCAATTTTTCAAGCTTGTCGATTGCAGGAATAACGGACTGGCGGGTCTTTATATAGGGATCAATGATACCGGAATCTCGGCTAATGAAGATGGTGTTACTTTCCAGCTGAATATCCTTATATAATGATGAGATTTCATCCGTTACTTCAATCATTGCATACGTATGTTTTACCAAGAACGCAGTCTCATTTGCCAGTTTAGCGTTGCGAAATGAAACGATACCTAAAATAGTTATTGCAGTGACCAAAAGCACAAATAGGATACCAAGGATTAGCTTAAAAGAGACCATGTTTGGAAATTAAACCAGCCCTTTATAAAGAAAGTGGAAATACAAAAAACGGAACTGCTGTCACGCTCTCTCCTCCAAGCTGTTTTTTTTACAATTTGAAGTATTCTAAGCCAACTCCACATGACAATTGACATATCCCAAAGATGACTTTCGTTACCGGATACGAATCGCTTAGTCAAGAAAAATTCTAGCATATGCTATTCTGGCGGCAAAAATCAAAACCACAATGATGGCAAGAATCATCAGCAATTTAGCGAAGGGCCCGCTGATGACATTGGTGAAATAAAAAAGCAATACTGTTATGGCAAGTATCAACTTCATCACTGTATCCGCGGTTTCAAGATTTTTAGTCATAGCCCGTCTATTTAACAATCCTAATGCAACAATTTTTCCAGCTTCGACCTGTTAATCACTTTCAATCCTTCTCCGGAAATTTCGATGAGCCCTTCATCTTTAAAATCAGCCAGTGTGCGATTGAGAGATTCGGTGGCGGTGCCAACAATATTTGAAATATCCCTCCTTGCAATTGTAATAACCGGGTTTTTATCGTCCGGATATCTTGTATTGATTTTCAAGAGAGCACTGGCGACACGCTGCCGAACAGATTGATAAGCAATACCTAATAGCCGGTTCTCCATTTCTTCCAGGTTGTTTGAAAGCATCTTGATAAACTTCCTGGCCACGTCTTTGCTCGAATATATCAATGTGAGAAAATCCGACTTAGGAATTATGGTAATCCGAACATCTTCCAAAACTTCAGCATTTTCATTGTAAGGCTTTTCTTCGAGTAACGGAACATATCCCAGGAAATCTCCTTCTTTATGAATACCCGTAATAAGCTCTTTCCCATCATAGTTGACCTTGTAGGTTTTTACCTGCCCTTTCTCAATGAAGTACAGATCGTTTGGTGTCTGTCCTTCCATGAAAATCAGATCCTTCTTTTTAAAAGACCGAACAGGTCTGTTTTCAGACAACTTTTGGAAATCTTTGAATTCCCTGGCCTTGCTAAAAAAAGCACTTACTTCTCCTGGCGTGTTTACTGTGTAAGATTTCACCAACTCACTTTTCTTAAGTCGCATTTCGACCACTTTTAGAAGATCAACACCATCAAATGGTTTTGTTACGTAATCGTCAGCCCCCAGATTCATACCGGTCCTGAAATCACTTTTATCCGCTTTGGCTGTAAGAAAAACAAAGGGGATGCCAGCTGTGTCTGGGTCCTTGTTAAGGATATGAACGACACCGTAACCATCAAGCTCCGGCATCATGACGTCACAGAGAATAAGATCAGGGTGCATTTGTTGCGCCAGGTCAACGCCAATTTTTCCATTGGCAGCATGAGTAACGTTGTACTTGGCAAGTTGCAGAATAGCCGAAATATTTTCGGCCATTTCTTCATTATCTTCGATCAAAAGAATGCTGTAGCTCATTTGAGTTTTAGTTAGATCAAAAATCATTTTCGGCTCAAGGAATAAGAGTAAGATTAAAACCAAATGATTTTGAGTTCTACTAACCAATGTACCTTCATGAAGGAAAGGGGACCATGATAATACTCAACTATAAATATGACTTATGTCATATTACACTCCTTTCGTTTGTTTTCGCATCGGCCCTATTGGATGAAGGAAAACACCTTCCTCTTGAACTGTCTGATTAGACGTAGAGTGTTGCTCATACTTATCATCAGCTCGCGGTGCTTTTTCCGATAGTCCCGTTCTTCACCTATCGCAGTATTCCGAATTAAGGCACTAAGTGTACGTTCATGGCTTTGAATATCAATCTTTATCTCAATTAAATTCTCCGCAGTAATTTTAATCATCTCTTTCTCGAGTTGGGCAAGATCAGTTGTTGGAAAAGAAAAGTGTGTCTCCTTAGTGTGAATGAGTTTATAGAAAAATGACATTTCCTCATTCCAGAAATCAATCTCATTTAACCATTCCGTGCTTTCAGCATGTAACGTTTCAAGACTTGCATCTAAAAGATATTCAGTTCTAAGTCCGCTGATTAATTCCATAATTTTCTGTCATTAGTTTGTGATTGAAAAAAATACTACACAGCTATATTCCCACATTGCTCGCGAGAGAAAAATAAATCCGGTTCTCATGGGAACTTCGGGACTCAGTGAGATTTTGATCGGATCAAAATACTGAAAGAGCCTTCCGATTCCCCGAAGTTCCTGTTCTGGCGGTTCGCGAAGCATCGAGCATTCATTCGATCCGGAAGATTCTTGTGCCACAGACCATGAATCAGTATTCGAAATTTCATACTTAGTGGTTTGAATAACTTGTCTTCTGATAGATGATATCGTAAATATTGAATTTGATTTTCTTCATAAACAGGATCACAAAAGCAAGAGACATGATCAACGTTGATGGAAAGGCTGCACCATAACCCAAAGGTGAAATCGCAAGCAGAAAGAATATTCCGCCGACCATGGCAATGTTCATAAGTTTACCCTTGTACGCTATAAAGACTCCAATCAACAATTGACAAACAGCGATTACGCTCACGTAAAGCTGAATATGTTCGCTAAACGGCCCTAGTATTATCGAACGATAGAATTCGTTAGTTGACAATTCTCCGAAATACAGGTAAGCTGATGGTTGCACTATTGCCGTGAAGAGATTCAGGGCAAATGCAGCTATAAAAATTGCGCTAAGTAAAACTCGCGCGACCGTTGGCCACATCATAGCGCTGATGACAACAAATACCGCTACGATATTTGAAATGATGTAGGGCAAAGAAGTGTAATCCTGTTCCATAAAAAATTGTTTTGTATACGAGACTAAAATATGCAGAGAGGTATTTGAATAACAATGGTCACGTACAAACATGACTTACAACAATCACAGGTGCTTTTGCTTTTCTCGTGTTGTTTTCAAATGTCCCATCTGATGCTTGAGGGCGCTGATCGTTTTCACGATAGATTCCTCAAACGTTTCGGTTTGCTTCATTGCAAAGAGATCGTTACCTGGAATAGCGAGTTTTATCTCACAGATCTTATTTTCATTGGTATCAGAATTATCCATCTTCAGACACACTCGTGCTTCAATGATTGATCCATTAATCCCGGCCAGTTTCATGAGATGGTTGTAAGTAAATCTCTCAAGTTTCTTGGTCGCCTTAAAGTCAGGCGTTTGAATAATAATGTTCATTTGTAAATGATTTTATGTACGATATTTTTAATCCTAACGAACTGAAACCACTGGTAATGCTTTATTTAACTCTTCAATCCAGGTCGCGATGTATTCAATGATCGATTTCAAATCAGGACTCACTCCATTCTGAATGTAGGCGCCTGACGTTGCCATTCCCAGCAGCATGCATTGTTGAATCGATAATCCATGAAGGAGACCCAGACAATACCCGGCATTCAGATTATCACCTCCGCCCGTCAAGACTTTTGGCTGAGTTACAAGATGACCTTTTAACTCGATGACCTCGTGTTTGCGAAATACAATGGTTCTATCAACAGGGTGAACCAAAAGACGATTGATATTCATTGCTTTGTAAAGGGCATCGCCAGCTTTGGTGAGATTTGGTATTTGGTCTTGATCCTCTTTCTTCGAAACATCTTTTCCATTGATTGCGCACCAAATTTTTATCGTCTCATTTTCATTCAGGCCGAGTGTGACGCTGCCATAAGTAGAAAAGGAACTTATCAGATCAAGTACTTCATCAATCTGTTCCGTAGTTTTCTTCGAGGGATCACAAAGGTCAAATAAAAATATAAAATCTTTTCTTCCAGAAGGTCGAATAATGTCGTCAAGGACACCTTGCCATATATCACTTGCATTGGGAAGATTGGCCCAATCAACGAGGGCGACAATTGAACTATCAAGAATAGTCTTCCTTATACTCTCGATTCCGTGAGTCTTCTTAATGAATCCCCAGTTGTATTCATTGAACACACTCAATTCAGAAAAAATAATTTTTCCATCATCAAATTCAATTGCACTGCTATCCCCGGGATCAATGAGACTTAATACTTCACATTTGTTATCTATTGCGGAAAAAACAGCATGTTTGACAGGGTAACCCAAACTGCCAGCGCAATAGCTATGAATGCCAAGGCTTCCTAATGTGTTCGAGAGTATCGGGGCGTTCCCCCCGATTTTTATCTTTTGAGTAACAAGTTCGATTTGACCACTCTTGCCTGATGCAGATTCTATTCGTGAGGCAAATTCAGAGATGGTTGAATAATAAACATTGCCGAAGTTCTGCTTAAGTTTTACCACCTTCATAATCTTATCGACAAAACCGTCAAATCCAACAAAGACTTTCTTTTTGGAATTGGATGAAAAACCCTCAATGAGTTGGCTCAGTTCGTCAAGCAATGTCGAAGTTCTATTTTCCATGAATTGAATGCTGTTAGTCAAGGTCGGATCGATCAAGTTTTTTCGGATTGTTCACAATGCCTCTGACACTCTCCATTCATAAGAAAAGGCGGCTTAGCATCGCCTCTCCTCTCCTTAGATTAGCTCATCTATTCACT
>CBQWHS010000024.1:0-15125 GCA_967728665.1 uncultured Chryseosolibacter sp.
TTTGCAAGGTCTGCTTCGCAAAGCGAATAGTATCGTTTGACGCCTCAATTGATGCGATGTTCGATTTTGTGATTGGCTTCCCTGCAGCCTTTTCGAGAAGGCTATCGCAATAAGTGATTGTCATCAATGCATTGCCATACATCTGATATTGCTCGTTGTATTGGTTGAATTGATCTTTATTAGCTTTGAAGTCGTTGTCATATTTCGCCTTTACTTTTTTCCAGTATTCGTATTCCGCTTTATTTTTTTTATTGAGATTTTTCTCATCAAAATTTTCATACTTCGGTTTCAAACGGACGAATTCGCGCGTCACTTCGTATGTTTCCTCGTTCACGTTGCCGAGCTTTCCACCAATAAAATTCCAGCCATTTACGTCATCGATGTATCCGTTTTTGTCATCGTCAATTCCGTTGGCCGGAATTTCATCCACATTTACCCACAAAATGTCTTTTAAGTCTTCATGGTTAATGTCAATTCCAGAATCAATTACGGCCACTGTTACAGTTTTGGATGGCTTGTCTTTCAGAAGGGTTAAGTAAGTTTTTTCAGCGCTTACGCCCTGTACATGATCGGTTTCAGGATCTTTTATAAACCAATCTTTTGGAGCCTCGCCTTGAACCGTATCAACTTGAGCCTGAATCCCGTAGCTGTTGATTGAGAGTATGGTTGCCAGAACAATGAGAACGATACTTGCGCCTCTTTTCATCATAAAAATGCGGTTTGTTTGAAGTTGCGAATATACTCCTAGCGAAAATTATTCCGCCTTTTTTTTCCACGAAGGGTTCGGGTGATTTTAGGCGAGATTAAACGGAATCTTACTCCGGTACTTCTCCCGGATATGCTTAAGCAAATGAGTGTCGGGAGTGTGGCATATTTGTTTTGACAAACCATCAAAAGGTTATGATTCTCGTACTAGCAGCAATGATTATTTTTTTCACCATTTTATTTTCGTGCGTGGTGAGTTGGAATAAGACTGCCGGAAGACTTTAAGCCGCCTTCGAAGCCAACGCTTTTCGAATTCGCACGGAGGTTGGGCTTTGTGAACTAAATAAACGTTTCTTACATTTGTCGCCCATTGAAAAATGGATTTCTACATCTGCCCAGGTGGTGAAATTGGTAGACACGCTACTTTGAGGGGGTAGTGCCTTTACCGGTGTGCTGGTTCGAATCCAGTCCTGGGCACGATTCACAACTGGAACCCGGCTATGCGGCCGGGTTTTTGTTTTTCAGCTTTCTTAGAATCCAGAGTTTAAACAAACGCAAAAAGCCACTTCAAAAAGAAATGGCTTTTGCATTTTTGTACCGAAGGCGGGACTCGAACCCGCATGTCTTACGACACACGCCCCTGAAACGTGCGTGTCTACCAATTCCACCACTTCGGCAGGGTGACAAATATAAAAAGAACTATTAATTCTGCGGATTGATGTCCACGACTTCAGATCCAAACTTTTCTTAAGAAAACCCTTTTCCAATCCACATCCCGATGGACACAGCGGCAATTCCCAAGCAAACGCTGGCTATAATGTAAGAGAGAGAAATCATCGTCATTTTTTCAACGATCAAATTAACGTTCTCAAATGCAAACGCAGAAAAAGTTGTGAAGCCTCCGCAAAATCCAGTGATCAAAAGTAGTCGCACGTTTTCACTTTCACCGCCTCGCTGCATTGTGGAACCAATCACCATTCCCAATATAAAAGAGCCAACAATATTAACAGTGAAGGTTCCAAGTGGGAAGGCCCATCCGATTTGCCTCATGGAGTAGGCCGTGACATATCGGGCAATCGAACCGGCAAATCCGCCAAGGCCCACAAGTAAAATTTTATAAAAATTCATAGTTAAAAAAATGATGAGGTCTAATGCTGAGACAACAACTTGATTGGAATGAGCCGAGAATGGGATTTGAACCCACGACCTGCTGATTACGAATCAGCTGCTCTACCCCTGAGCTACCTCGGCTTGTTTTATCATTATAAATATAACGCAACTTTATTTTGATCGGCAACACGATCGTTGAAACACACTTTGCATAAATCAAATGACTTTGGGCTCTTTCCAGGGGTAGGCGATGCCCGAATCGATGAAACCCTGCATGGTAAATGCCAAAACAAACGCCTATCTTTCACCATACTATGCTTTCGAAGAAATGTAAATACGCCATTCATGCACTCGTCCATATGGCTAAAACACCTAAGGAAAAATTTCTGATAAAGGACATTTCGGAAGCCTGCAACATCCCAAAAAAATTTCTGGAGGCAATTCTTCTCGACCTTAAACGTGCTGGAGTGCTCGGAAGCAAGCAGGGCAAGGGGGGCGGCTACATATTAAGGAGAGAACCGTGGGACGTGAACCTGGCCGAAGTTGTTCGATTATTTGATGGTGCCATAGCCCATCTTCCATGCGCCACCTATAAGTTTTATGAGCGATGCTCCGAGTGTGTGGATGAAGAAATCTGCTCTGTCCGAGATGCGTTTCTGCAAGTGAGAAATGCAACCGTTGAAATGTTGAAGTCTAACACCCTGGAAGACCTCGTCAAAAAGGAAAATAAGCTCAAGTCCAGGAAAAGGAAATAAATTTTCCCGTTAATATCTACTAATTCAATAGTCTTTACTATTATTGGTGCCCATTAGCCGGATTTTAAACGACGTGCTAAACTAATTTTATCAGCCGGCAGTTTAGCATCAAACAACTTGTTCAACTATAAACTATATCATTATGTCACTTAGATTAGGAGATATCGCCCCCGATTTTACAACCGAAACCACAGAAGGAAAAATTAATTTTCATGAATGGCTTGGCAACAGCTGGGGAGTTTTGTTTTCACATCCTGCAGACTTTACGCCTGTTTGCACAACCGAACTCGGAACGATGGCGAAGCTTAAACCGGAATTTGAAAAACGCAATGTAAAAGTAATTGCAATCAGCGCTGACCCGTTGGAATCTCACAACAAATGGATTCCGGATATCAACGAGACACAGAATACGAAAGTTAATTACCCACTGATTGCTGATCCGGAGTTTAAAGTGGCGAATCTTTATGGAATGGTTCATCCGAACATCGATAAATTCACGGTGCGTTCCGTTTTTATTATCGGGCCCGATAAGAAGATTAAGTTGATGATCACTTATCCCGCTTCCACGGGCAGAAATTTCAACGAGATACTTCGCGTTATTGATAGTCTGCAATTGACAGCCAACTATAGCGTGGCGACTCCTGCCGACTGGAAACAAGGAGAAGATGTTATCATTACCATGGCAGTGAAAGATGAAGATATCCCAGCGAAATTTCCAAAAGGTCACAAGCGTGTGAAGCCTTACTTGCGAACCACGCCACAACCAAATATATAAAGCACTCTTTTCGGATCCCTTTTTAAAAGGGATTCGTTGTTTTAAGCCGGTTGCTTCGCCTGCAATTTTTGACACTTCGAGTTGAAGCTGACTCACCTCGCCTTGTTTTTCGAATCCAAGACATTTCTTGTTCCGTAATTGAGATCAAAATCAATCTTAAATGAACGGAAGTGTCCAACGTATTTTTCTTTTTTCACTAAGCTGCATTTCCATTTTCAGCTGTAAATCAAAGGATGAAGGCATAAAGCCGCATGTGAAGCCATTGATGGAAGCCGTTTACGCGTCCGGTTTTATAGTTTCGAAAAACGAATACCAGATTTTTTCCCAAGCTGAAGGTTATCTATCTGAGAAATTGGTGTCTGACGGAGATGTGGTTAAAAAAGGACAACCGCTTTTCGTGATTGAAGCCGGACAACAATCCGCGCGATTCAATATTGCACGCGAAACTTATTCTCAAGCAGCGAAAAATGTTAAGGAAAATTCACCTGTGCTACGCGAATTAATTGCTGCCCGTGAAAGTGCACGTCATAAGTTTAAATTTGATTCACTCAATTTCGTTCGCTATACAAACCTGATGAAACAGAACGCTACAACACGTGCGGAATATGATCGCATCAAATTGTTGAACGACAATTCTTATAATGACTACATTCTTCAATCGAGCAGACTGGAAAGAACAAGAAATCAGCTTTCGCTGGATCTTGAAAACGCCAGAAACAATTTAGTAATCGCGGGCAATGAATCAGGTCGTTATTTAGTACGCAGCGACTTCGATGGAATGGTTTTCATGACTGCGAAAGAAAAAGGAGAATTGATTAGAAGAAACGAATTGATTGGTGTTGTTGGGAAGAACGATGCGTTTTCGGTACAGCTAAACATTGATGAACTGGATATTCAGAAAATTAAACCAGGGCAAAAGGTGCTTATCAAGATCGATGCGTATCCATCAAAAGTATTCAAAGGAGAAATAACGAAAGTTTTTCCGATGGTTGATCGTAAGCTGCAATCCGTTCGCGCAGACGCCACACTTGATGAAAGCCTTCCCGGAATGTTCTCTGGCCTCGCATTGGAAGCCAACATTATCATTCGTGAGAAGTCAAATGCGGTGGTAATTCCGAAGGATAAACTTTTACCCGGCGACACTGTGATCGTGAAAACAGATGACGGTAATAAAAAGATTAAAGTTCAGAAAGGCATTGAGACACTGGATGAAGTTGAGATTATACAAGGCCTCGACACAAGTAATCTGATTGTAGGAAACACGCCATGACACTGGTCTTAGAAATAGCGAAAACACATCTCATCAGCAAACCTAAGCAGACGCTTATCGCCATGCTGGGTGTGACGTTCGGCATCGGAATGTTTATTGCGTTGGTGAGCTTGATGACAGGCTTGAACAAATTCACCGAAGACCTCACGATGAGCTCGTCTCCGGATATTCACATTTATCACGATGTCACACAAACACGAGCTTCTATTATTGAACAGGTAAACGGGAAGGGTATCAACATTATTCATCATCAAAAACCAAAGAATAAAACGGCGAAGCTGAGGAACGCTGTGCAAATGGCGGAGATCATCAAAAAAGACAATCGGGTTTTAGGCGCGTCTCCTTACATCTCATCACAGGTGTTTTACAACTATGGACCTGTGCCGCTGAGTGGAATGATACTTGGAGTAGACATCATTGAGGAGGACAAGCTATTCTCACTGAAAGAAAAAATGAAGTCTGGTCGGATTGAAGACCTCAAGGCAAATCATGATGGCATTATCATGGGAAAAGGACTGGCAAAAAAACTTAATGTTGCCACGGGTGACCGTGTGGTGTTAACGACACCTCAAGGTTACACGATGACACTTAAAGTAGTGGGTACATTTCAAATGGGATTTGGAGTGATCGACAATGCCAGGAGTTATGCTAACCTGTCTACCGTTCAAACCATCCTGCAAAGAGATCACCTATACATTACTGATATCAACATCAAGTTGAAGGACTTGACACTCGCCAAACTGATTGCGCCTGTTTATGAAAAAATGTTTGGTTATGAATCTGAGGATTGGGAAAGTGCCAACGCAACTTTTCTCACGGGAAATAAAATCAGAAACATCATAACCTATTCTGTTTCGTTCACATTGTTGATTGTAGCCGGCTTTGGAATTTATAATATTCTCAACATGACTATTTACAACAAGATGAAAGACATTGCCATTTTAAAAGCAATGGGATTCTCTGGTAGCGATGTCAGGAAAATTTTCATGATCCAGTCGCTCGTGATTGGATTCTTCGGAAGCTTAATGGGACTGCTGATTGGTTTCGGTCTCTCAAGTCTGATTGCACGTGCTCCGTTTAATGGAGGTGATTTTATTAGCCTCGATCATTTTCCCGTCAACTTCGATCCGAAGTACTATATGATTGGTGTTGTGTTCGGCATCGCGACAACCGCTTTCGCTGGATTTATGCCTTCTCGCAAAGCAGGAAAAGTTGACCCGATTGAAATTTTAAGAGGACAATAGAAAAAAAAGTATTTAGAATATAGAATGTGCCCAATACTAAAACTCACTGTTAGAACACAAATAGAAAGCAATGTCAAGTTCTCAAGAGCCCGTGCTCAAAACGCATAAGATCTCAAAATATTTTTACGAGCCTGAGAAGTTCCAGGTATTGAAAGGAATTGATCTTACTGTAAAGCGCGGTGAATTTCTTTCCCTGGTTGGGAAATCCGGTTGTGGAAAATCGACACTGATGTATGTGCTGTCAACGATGGACACAGACTACGAAGGCGAGTTGGAAATTGCTGGAGAGCGATTAACGAACCGAGATCAAAATGAACTCGCGGCATTTCGCAATAAACACATAGGCTTTGTATTCCAGTTTCATTATCTCTTGCCAGAATTCACAGCGTTGCAAAATGTGATGATCCCTGCATTGAAGCGAAATCAATATTCGCGTGAAGAGATTGAAGAGCGGGCTTTAACAAAACTCGAGATGTTGGGTATGCGCCAGTTTGCATCTAAGCAATCCAGCAAATTGTCGGGGGGCCAACAGCAACGGATTGCTATTGCTCGTGCTTTGATTAACGATCCCGATATTATCATGGGAGATGAGCCCACAGGCAATCTTGACTCGTACAATACACACTTGGTATTTGATATCCTGCAGGAGTTGAAGAAGACCTATCATCAAACAATTATCGCGGTAACGCATGATGAGGAATTTGCTAAAAAGTCGGATAGAATTGTCGAAATGAGTGACGGAAGTATTGTAAAAACTTCAGCATAAAAAAAATAAAACCATGGGGGGAAACGTCTTTTAGATTGTCAACGTTAAAAGCATACTATGGAAAATAACATCACATTACGTCCTCATCCTGCTACGGTCTCGTATTTGAGCCATTTTCAGGTAGCGCAGTTGAATCTCAACTTGTATATCCAGGAGCAGAGACTACAGAAAAAGAAACGGAAGCATCGACCGCTTTTGAAATCTTAATGACAAAAAAAAGCATTGCAATCGTTGGCGCCGGCATTGGAGGACTAACCCTCGCTATTGCCTTACAACGTAAAGGTTTTAACGTAAACGTTTACGAAAACGCGCCAGTCATCAAACCCATCGGAGCCGGCCTTACCCTTGCCGGAAATGCAGTAAAAGCCTTGATGGAAATTGGAATCGGAGATAGCGTTCTCCGCGAAGGCAAAGTGATGAAATCAATAATTATCAAAAACGCCAAAGGTTCCGTGCTCACCAGCACCAATGCCGAAAAACTCACCGAAGAATATAAAACTGTTAACAACTTCGCGATTCATCGCGGTGATCTTCATCGAATATTGCTTGGACAAATCCCGTCAGAGAATATTCATCTCGATAAGCGGTGCATCGATTTGAACGACACTTCTTCGGGATCAAGACTGATTTTTAGTGATGGCTCTGTTGTTTTTGCAGACTACGTAATTGCCTGCGATGGAATAAATTCTGTAATCAGAAAAAAATTTTTACCAGAATCATTGCCACGTTACGCTGGCTATACTTGTTGGCGTGCAGTAATTGATGATGTGCCTCCCCACATTAACATGGAAGAGACAGTGGAGTATTGGGGACGCGGGAGCAGGTTCGGAATAGTGCCATTAACCAACAATCGACTTTATTGGTTTGCATGCCTTAACGCTCCAAAGAACGATTCACTGGCTAAGAATTTCACAATTATTGACCTGTTATTTCACTTCAGAAAATTTGCTTCGCCGGTGCACAATATTTTAAAAGCTACACAAAAAAGCCAACTGATCTGGAACGACATTATCGATCTTGTTCCAATTGATCGTTTTGCTTTCGACAATGTTGTGTTAACCGGAGACGCAGCGCATGCCACAACACCAAATCTCGGACAAGGCGCATGCATGGCTATTGAAGATGCAGCTACACTTGCAAATTGTATTGAACAGCATGCTTCAGTTGAAAATGCGTTTAAAGAATTTGAAACAAAGAGAATTCGACGTACCACTAAAATTGTAAACACCTCGCGAATTATCGGCGAAATTGCTCAATGGGAAAACAGTTTCATGGTTATGGTCAGAGACCTTGCCGTGCGCCTCACGCCTGATTGTGTAGCGGAGAAGCAGGTGAAGTTTCTGATGGATGTTGCATTCCGGTAATTGCGCATCATTGTTCCTTTTGTCATATTGTGGCTGAACTTTATGCTCGGATACAAAAATCTCAATCAAGTCATCAGAGTCTACTCGATCATCACAGGATTTGTTGTGATTGGATTTATTGTCAGGTACAGTAAGTTCGAGGCGTTCGGCCGCGAGAAGCATATCAACATTACCATTTTTTCATTTTTCCTGATCATGGCTTTTTGGGAAAGCCTTCGTCTCGTTCATTACTTTCTTAATAAATATTATCCGATTGAACGCAGCATCCCCAAACGAATTATTCTCCAGGTTGCAATAGGCATGGCGATTGGTCTGATGATTCGCGCTGTGGTTTATAAATGGGGAGAACCTTATATTCCGTTCAAACTGGATAGCATGTTCATTGCCACCACCTGGGCATTGTATGCTATTTTTCCGATAGGAATTAATCTTGGGTTTTTTACAGTATATTTTATCGATCAGTGGAAAGCATCGCTGATTGAAGCGGAACGACTCGAAAAAGAGAAGTCACAAGTGCAGTTTGATAATTTAAAGAATCAGCTCAATCCGCATTTCCTTTTTAATGCATTGACATCGCTGAATAGTTTGATATTCGAGAATCAACAGCTCGCGTCTCAGTTTGTTCAACAGTTGTCGAAAGTGTATCGTTACGTTCTGCAAAACAAAGACAAGAATTTTGTTCAGTTGTCTACGGAGTTGTCCTTCATTTCGAATTACGTTCAGCTTTTGGAAACGCGTTTTCAAGGCGCATTGAAAATTCATTTTGAGATCAGTGAAGAGGCTCAGGACAAGGCAATAGTTCCTGTGACGTTGCAAATATTAATTGAGAATGCAATCAAACACAACGTTGTTGATAAAGAAAGGAAATTGATTGTTGAGATCCTCACGGTGGGCGACTATCTTGTCGTGAGCAACAATTTTCAATTGAGAAAATCTGTCGAGACATCAAACAAGCAAGGCCTTGATAACCTGAAATCGTTGTACCGTTTCCTTACAGATAAACCTGTTATCGTAGAGCAAACCGAAGAGCGATTTTTTGTAAAAGTACCGTTAATATAGACTATGGATATCCGCACTACTGAACTTAATGATCTTGAAAAACTAAAAAATTTATACAAAGCAGTTGCCGTTGCCGGCGATGGCATTGCCCGTCTTGAAGATGAAATAACGGATGAATACATTTCTGATTTCCTGCATAAAAGTTTTGATCGGGGTTTCAGTATTGTTGCGGAAAATCCATCGAACCCTGAAGAATTGATTGGCGAAATTCACGCTTATCGTCCCGGCATTGAAGTATTCGACCACGTTTATTCTGAGTTAACGATGCTTGTTCATCCTGCCTTCCAGGGAAAAAAAATTGGACGAACGTTGCTTACAATTTTCCTGGAAGAGATTGGATTGAATAAACCGGATATTGGTCGCGTTGAATTGTTTACACGTGAAAGTAATACACGGGCGATCAAACTTTATCAATCGCTTGGTTTTCGAATCGAGGGACGTTTTGAAATGAGGATCAAAACTAAAGACGATCATTACGAAGCCGACATTGCCATGGCATGGCAGAATCCTAACTTCGAATTTTAACGTTGGTGATATGAGAGTTCTAATTATCGAAGACGAGCCGCTGGCCGCAAAAGACCTGGAGAACCTTTTGCGGCGTGTTGATCAGACAATTGAGATCGAAAATATTTTGACGAGCGTGGATGCCGCGAAAAAATGGTTGACCACGCATTCACTTCCCGATATTATTCTTTCCGACATCCAATTATCAGACGGGATCAGTTTCGATATTTTTGAAAAGCTTCATATTTCATGTCCAATCATTTTCACCACAGCCTATGATGATTATGCAATTCGTGCATTCAAATTGAATAGCATCGATTATCTTTTAAAGCCTATTGATGGTTTGGAACTTGCAGCTGCGTTAAATAAATACAGAGCCCTAAGCGCAGAGACAGTGTTGGCCGAGCAATTAAAAAATTTAGTTGGGAATTGGAACCAGCAGCCGTTACGGAAATACAAGGAGCGTTTTCTGTCTCTGCATCGCAATACCCTCGTGCCAGTAACTCAGCAAGAGATCGCATATTTCCATAAGGAAGAGTTGATTTATCTCCAGACGATGAGCAACGAACGCTACATCAGCGATCAGCAAACCATGGATGAAATAGAAAACCTTTTGAATCCCGAAGTTTTCTTCCGTGTGAACAGACAGTATATCATACACATTCAATCTGTAGGAAGAATCAAGACAACGCACAAAGGTCTCACGGTCCAATTAAAATCGCCTTTCAATAATGAGATCGATATCAGCAGAGAAAAAGCAGTCGCGTTTAAAACCTGGGCGGGGTAGGTTGGTAATTAGTTTTACGTTGATTGGGTAAATAGTAGTTTGTTGATTGATACGTTTCTGGCTCAACGAGTGCAGCCGAGAAGGTAATAGCTTAAGGCTCAAAAAGCCACGTTTTTTCTTTTTGATAGCGCTAGATTTTAAAGTTTCGACACTTAATTAATCTGGCGAAACGTCTGCCTGTCGACAGGCATGTATAACCAACGTCCCTTGATTCACCTTAAATTACCTACACTTTTCAATCGGGCTCCAACGAAAAACAAATAAACGTATAAGGATGACGATTTTTCCTATTACTATTCCTACATTTAGGAAATTACTCGTGAAACATGAAGAAATTCCAACTAGGAGAGTTTGAAGAAATTGTAATTCTTACGATAGGAGTACTGTATAAAGATGCATACGGCGTTTCAATTCGGAAGGAGATCGAATCCAGGCTTTCGCGGAATGTCAGCATGGGTGCTCTTCACACGGCACTCGTTAGGCTTGAAGACAAGGGATATATAAAATCATCAGACGGTGAAGTAACTGTAGAACGAATGGGCCGGCCGAAGAAATATTTTCAGATTACCGCGCTCGGAAGAAAGGCGATGGAGTACACGAAGGATACGCGGAATGCATTGTGGAGCGATATTCCGAAAATGGCGTTAAATCCAAAAATCATTTCGTCATGAAAACCTATCATTGGCCACCATATTCCTTTCTGCGATTCTTCCGGTGGTTCTGTCATCCAAGATTTCGAGACCATATCGAAGGGGATTTGATTGAAGACTATAATGAACGACTTCAACTCAAAGGAAAGCGAAACGCGGATATAAAATTCATTATCGACGTTCTCTTACTTTTCAGACCGGGCATCATCAAACCCGCCAGCTATTTTTCAAAACCTAATCAATACGCTATGTTAAAAAGTTATTTTAAGGTTGCATTTCGTACCATCAGTAAAAACAAAGCGTATAGTGTAATTAATGTTCTTGGACTTGCGCTTGGTATTTGCGCTTGTTTAACAATCTTTCTGGTGGTTGACCATGAGTTCAGTTTCGACAGGTTTCATAGCGATGGCGACAGAATCTTTAAGCTTGTTGTTCAGGGAACTAATCAAGGCGAGAAATGGTCTGACAATTCTGTTCCAGCACCAGCGCCACTTGCTGTGAGAAATGAAGTTTCCGGAATAGAGGCGGTTACAGCAGTTCATCACTACAATCCAGTGGTGAAAATTGCGAACGAACGGAATGCAGTAAAACAATTTCAAGTGCCCCGCGCCGGAATAATTATCACCGATCCAGAATACTTTAGTTTGTTTGAATACACCTGGATAGCGGGTAATCCCGAAGTATTAACTGATCCTTTTAAAGTTGTTCTTACTGATACCAGAGCACATGACTATTTTGGCATGCTGTCATCGGATGAAATTCTTGGGAAAGAAATTTTGTACGACTCGATGATGATGACAGTCGTGGGTATTGTGAAGCATTGGAACAAGAACACAGATTTCCCGACAACGGATTTCATTTCGTTCGCCACGATCAAGAATAGCAAGCTCAGCAATACAATAAACCTTGAAGCTTGGAACTCAAATTTTCATTCGTCACAAGGTTTTGTGAAGCTCAGCAAAGGCAGTTCACCAATCCTGGTAACAAAGGCGCTGACGGCTTTAATTCGAAAGTACGACAGCGATAGCCAGGGTAGGACGTCAACAACTGAAATGACCCTTCAACCATTGGCGGATATTCACTTTAATCCTGACAATGCAATAGCACCAACGCTTCTGCAGACATTGTATATCCTCATCGGACTCGTCTTTTTTATTCTCATTATCGCCGTCATCAATTTTGTAAATCTTTCAACCGCGCAGTCAATCCGCAGAGCGAAAGAAATTGGAATACGAAAGGTACTTGGTGGCGTTCGCGGAGGACTGGTATTACAGTTTCTCACCGAAACGTTCGTGCTCACAGCACTAGCGGTGGTACTTGCTGCGTTGCTTGTAACTCCTGTGCTCTCGTGGTTCGGGGATTTTATCCCGGATGGCGTCACTTTCAATCCATTAAATTCATCAACACTTATTTTTATGATAGTCACGACAGGATTGACTACGGTGCTTGCTGGTTTTTATCCTGCGAAAGTTCTGACCTCTCATTTGCCATCGGTAAGTCTCAAAGGCGTGGGTGTTCAAAAGGAAAATGGGAAATGGTTTTTCCGGAGGGGACTTATAATTTTTCAGTTTGCGATCTCGTTGTTTTTTATTGTTGGTACCATCGTTATCAACAATCAAATGCAATTCATTCATTCAAAAGACAAGGGCTTTACTACGAAGGATATTGTCATAATCCGCACAAAGTGGAACGACAGTTTTGAGCGAACTCGGGTTCTCGCACAAAGGATTAAACAGCTGAGCGGAATTGATGGGGTAGCATTAGAGAGCATGCCTCCGATGGGATTCGGAATGTGGCAAAGTACATTTTCGTTTAAAGGTAAGACTCCAGTTGAGGCAGGCGCTTCCGTGAAACCTGGAACGGAAGATTTCATTCCATTTTATAATTTCAAATTGATCGCCGGAAGGAACATAGCAGCCAGCGATACCTTGAGGGAATTGGTAGTCAACAAAACGTTTTTGAAAACATTCGGTATCGGTGAAGCGGATGATGCATTGGGTCAGCTGTTGTCTTATAATGGCAGACTATATCCGATTGTTGGTGTTGTTGCTGACTTTCATGAGAGTTCGTTTCATAACCCGATCGGACCTACCGTTATTGGAAATTTTAATTTTCCGGCACGCAGCGTTGCAATTAAATTTCCGCCACCGCAAGAGAGTAAAATTGACAGAAAAGAAATTATGGCGAATGTCGAGAAAATATTTACAGAAATTTATCCTGACGAGTCATTCAATGCGCAGTATATCGATGAGGAGATCAATTCGATGCACGAACGAGATCAGCGAACAGCAACCTTGGTTAAAGTATCAATGGCAATCACCATTTTTATTTCATGCATGGGTATTTTCGGCCTGTCGATGTTCACGACTGAGATGAGAACAAAGGAAATCGGAATACGCAAAGTGCTTGGTGCTAATGTTGCAGAGATTGCTGCGATGTTGAGTAAGGAATTTGTAATCCTCATTTCGCTTGCCATTCTAATTACAATTCCGGTGTCGTGGTATTTCATGAATAGATGGCTCATGGAATTTTCGTATCGAGTTGATCTCACCATCGGAGTTTATGTTGTTTCTTCGCTGGCGGCTTTGTCCATCGGTTTGATAACAATTAGTTTCAAGACACTATCCGCAGCGCTTCTAAATCCTGTTGATACTTTACGAGCGGAGTAGATTTATGGAGTTCTTTCTGGCTAGTTGAGTGTAGGGGGAGAGCTGAGGGCATAAGCGCAAAGCTGTACTCTATATTCTTTATTGAATGGCAATTTCGGATGGGCAATCTTTTCAATCTGGCGAAACGCCTGCCGCCGACAGGAATGATAAAACGAAGATAGACGATAAGTCCATTCGATAATGATTGATCAAAATTTCTTTGCGGTCAATAGAATAGGTAAAAGCGCCGTAGCCATCTTGCCAACTTGAAAAATGAGGAAACAATCCTTTTTCTTTAATCAATTTTAGTGCTTGCCAATTTGATGTCTTTCACAAGGTCGGCTAGTGCAACGGAAGGATGAAGGTGATGCGTTTCTGTTGCGAACTTTGTTGCAATGTTGGCGGCTAGTTCAAGAACGAAAACTCAAATGAAAACTCGTCAGCGTAAAATATCTCTGTAGAGTAATTCTTCAAGGTATTTTTGGCTTTTTCGATAATGGTCTCATCATCTTTTTTGTCCACCACTTTTCGGATAATGATGTACCTTATCTTTTCCGGAAATTGAGTTGCTGCGTTCAGGTAAATCGAAAGATCGTGTTGGGTGTTGTCACCGATCAAAACAAATTTCTTTTTTGGAAATAAATCAATGATTTCAGCAATTGTTTGTTCTTTATGAATATTCCGTAATGGAAATTTTATATTTAACAACACTTTCCAAAGGCTTCGTAATTTTTTTAGAAGGAGCGGTCCAGGTGGAAAATTATTGTGGATGAGAAATCTGTAAATGAGCGGATATAAATTTTGTTCACTATTGACACATAAAAACTACTAGCACCCAGATTTGTCAGCTTGCGCAACAACTCCTGCATAGCGATCACCGGTTTTCTTTTTTCCATCGTGGTAAACATCAGTGTTTTCAGTTTGAATACTTTTCGATAAATAAAAGAATGCAAGAGCGTATCATCAATATCTGAAATGACAATTACTTCCGATTTTATATTCTGAACATTAAGTGTGTATAACTCTGGTATAATTATGACATCTTTTCCATTAGTCAATTGCACTTTCTGCAATACATTTTCGACTAAGGGTGGAGTGGTCTTCAATGTAAATGAACCGTAAGCATCTGTAGTAACGGGAACGAAGGCTTTGTTGAAATGAAGGACTATTTCCTGGTTTGCATAGGGCTTTGTACGATAGAGTTGAAGTAATGTGCGGAATGTTTTTCGCTTTGAATAGTCTTTGAATGTGAAGTCATTGACAGTGGAAAATGTAAGTTGACCGTGTACGAGTGTTTCACTTTCACTCGAGAGTGCATAAAAACTTAGCAGTATCGGAACTTTACCGTGCATCGGGTACGAGAAGTTTAATAGCAGAGGGAATTACTTCAACAGTTAGGGAATCTGTCCTTCCCATATATTCCCCATCGATTTGAAAATCCACTTTTTGATTGATCGTTATCTCTGCGTAGCGGCAGCTGATAACATC